>CAYLKT010000181.1:0-2374 GCA_964384305.1 uncultured Thermoplasmatales archaeon
CATAAGCATTTGTAGTCCCCAGCCCTATTATGATGGTGCCCTGTTTCAACGCTCGTTGCACTTCTTCTAACTTCTTTACGCCCTTTGCAATCACCCGTTTCGATTCCGAAGGCGTAAGCACTATCAGAATTTTTTCCTTTTCTTTTGCCATAATATTCTACACCTCTTATCAGTAATTGTATAACTTTGGTAATCGTATTGTTTTAAGTTTTATTTAATAACAGTACCTGCAGCGACTGCTCTAAGATTTTGGGTTAGGTTATGGAGTAAAATGAGGCATATCCTCAATAGTTTCTATACATTCGTTAAGAGATAGTCCGCTAAAAAGCTCCCACCACTGCCCTGTATGTCTCATATACGACAAATTAAACTGATCCTCAGCCACATACTCCATCCGTGCAAATTTTGTTTCAAAGAAAGGAGATATAGCATTTGGGCCAGGATTATGGTATTTTGCACAGAAATAGAAATAGTTTCTGTACCACTTTGTAAAAATATCCACAATATAATTAAAACGCTCGTTTTTTGGATGATGCTTAATGTTTTTTGGCTTCAGTATAGAATCAACAAATTCATTACATCTTTTTTCTACTTCTGATTTAGTTGACTCTGGAACTCTGGGTTTTGACTGTTGTGGTGGTTTATATAGCCATACTTTTTTTCTTCTTGCCATGGTTAATTACAATTGTTTTTTACGTATTAAATTTTAGATCATATATTAAACTTGAATTTTTTGTAGGGTTGAGTTTTGTATAGAATTAAGACACTTGTAATATGTGAAACGAGTGTCAGAAATGAAGAAAAAGGGGCGGAACAAATACAATAACATAATACATTAATAGACTTAAAAAACCGAATGAAGGGGGGATTTTATGAACTATCACAAACATATATTCAATCAAAAAACTCTTAACAGAGTCCTGAGCCGAATCGGAGCTTCTTCTGTCCCAAATCTAAAAGAAAAGTAGGACATCTATGAAGGGCTTTATTGAAAGGGAATTACAAAAGCTGAGAAAAGAGGGATATATTAGCTAAAATAAAATATAGGTGAGGTTATTTAAATAGTCTGAAAGTCGGGCATGTACTGAGATTTATATTGAGTATAAATATTTATTAATCTGTTTGACATTGCAATGGCATTTTCTTTTTGATTGCCTGTTCTTATTATTAAAGCAAGTAACTCGTCATTGCTAAGAGCATCAGGACCGTGTCTTTCTAATTTTTCTCTGGGTCGCTCATCTTGACAAATATCTTTTATTCTTGTATTGTTCGATTTACTTTCCTCGCATTTTTTTTTGAAGAGCGCTTTTCCCACATCTCTAACCTTCAAATTATACTTTTCAGCAAATTTCCTTATTTCATTTAACATATCCAGGTAATAATCTGGAATTGAAAAGATATTACGGGGTCTTGTTTCTATTTTAAAAATTTCATCGTATACATGAGTATTAAAAACACAATATTTTTGGGGATTGTGAAATGTTAAAATACAAGTTGCTAAAGATATTCCTACACCTTTAATTTTACATAATTTTCTTATTTTTTTACTTTCTTCTTCAATTTCAAATGCTTCTTGAGTAATTTTTTCTATTTCCGAACCATCCATTTGTTCAAGAAAATTAATTACCCTTTCTCTATTTTTTTCTAAACCTTTAGGAAATCTCCATTTTACTATCTTTATCAAATCTTCTTTTGTTAGAAAAATCTTTCGGCTTATTGTATTCTCTATTTCTTTTTCTAAATCAAAGGATTCATTCTTACTGTTATACTTCTGTAGCCATTCTGATACTTCTTGGAGTTGCATATTATTTATTGTAAAATGGAGATTATAAAATTTTATATTTATCTAAACCCTGTTCCATACTTTAATCAAACAATTTGACATATCAATTACGTTCTCTTCTTTAGTCCCTTTCTGAAGAATTACTGCAAACAATTCAGCATCACTTTTTCATTAGCGATTTTTTTCTATTATTAAATACTACGTCTTATTCTATATAAAGTATAACCGCCTGCTATTTGAGACATGGGATTTACACGGATTTTTTCTTTTTTGTTGAGCTGGGCTACCGGCATTGCTCTTTTAATCTGCGTTAATCTGCGTTAATCTGTGTCAATATTTTGTTTTCTGTTTTCTTGTGTTAATCTCGTGGAATCTCGTGGTTTAATAATTGCAATTTATCACGGGAATGACTGGCATCATTTTTGCTACTTCCGATAAACCCCTTTTATCCTCGACTTCCCGGGCGGCAGAAAGCTCAATATCTTATCCTGTGTTGCTATTCGCCCAACCTCCTCTTTATTTTCGCCTTTTGCGCTATCAACAAAGAACCGCACAATTTCCTTTGATAACTCGTTTTTTCCCACATCGCCA
>CAYLKT010000182.1:0-2369 GCA_964384305.1 uncultured Thermoplasmatales archaeon
AAGACATGTATCCAAACTATATGATGCAGTTAGGGGGAAGGTCTGATGGTGAAACGATGCTTGGTGTTAGCTCCATTAGAGTTCCTGCAAAACGGGTAATTCCAGTAATTTTAAAAATTATTGAACTATTCAAAAAAAATAAAAAGCCTGATGATGATCTAAAAACTTGGATTCATAGAGTTGTAAGTGGCGTAGATGATTCAGAAATAAAATCAATTGATGACCTCAAAAAACTCTTGACACCGCTTACCCTACCTCCATCAATAACTGAGGATCCTGATTTTTATGCAGACTTTGGAAGTGATACTAGCTACCATACCAAAACAGGTAAAGGTGAATGTGCAGCTTGAGTCAAGAAAAAGTTGTAAAAATAACAACTGACATTGAATCCTTAAGATCTGAAATTAGAGACAAAAGTGTAAGAGTAATAGATGTCCGAAGAGAAGAAGACTATAAGCAAAACCATATTCCTACGGCTGTAAATTTACCCTTGGCAAAACTACTTTCTGATGATAGTCCTGAACGTGTTTTGAAGCTTGTAAATTCAATGGGAATTGATGATGAAACATCTGTAGTTGTCTATGATGATACCTTTGGAGCACTTGCATCAAGGGTAGCGTGGACATTGGAGTATCTTGGCCATTCAGATGTTTCCTTACTTGAGACCACTTATAGCAAATGGAAATCAATCGGATTAGAAAACGATAATCTAGTTCCAGATATTCAAAGTAAGGAGCACTCTATTAACCTAAAACCAGAAATTCTGGCAACATCAGATTACTTGGAATCTGCAAAAGAAAAAGAAGGAGTAATTTTGGTGGATAACCGAGAACGACTAAACTATCTTGAACAGCATATTCCAGGAGCACTGAGTCTTCCATATCGTACGCTATCATCACAAGACAAAATACTGCGTCCAAAGGAAGACATGAAAAGACTCCTAGATAACAGGGGCATTTCTGGGGATTCAGAAATTATTACTTATTGTGGAAGCGTTGGAACTCTTTCTGGTTTGGCATACTATGCTTTAAAGTCAGTTGGACTTCCAAATGCAAAATTATATGTTCGCTCATTCAAAGAATGGAAGAGCTTATCCAAACCCACTGAAAAACAAGAAGATGCCAATTACTGGGATTTGTCTGCAGAATAATTATGCTATTTCTTTTCTAAGTTGTTTTGTAACAGTACTTTCGATGTTGTCAAAAAGGTCTAGCATCTTTTCTTTATTATCAATAATGTAATCTACCCCTCTGTCTTTGAGTCTTATCTTCCACAATCTAATTTCTCTATGTTCCTCAAAGAAATTATCAATCATAGGTTCACCTGACTTTGATTTGTCAACAAACTCATCAAAAATTTCTAATGCTTTTTCAACATCTTCTTCTTCAATTGCTTCTCTTGCAGTCTGAATCGCTTCACTTAGACTCTTTAGATTTTTAACAGGAGTTGGTAATTTTTTGGTTGTAATTCCAAACAAGCCTTTTTTCTCTTCTCCCATTCTTTTTGCAACATCTGCAGTAAGGTCCCAAACGGGAATTCTATGCCATCCGTCAATTCGTTTCTCGTTTTGAACGATCAATCCTTTATTCATTAATTTTTTCAATGCTTTTTCAACATCTATACTATCAATGTAGGTAGTCCACACAATAGCTCCAATAGTGTGATAACCTTGTCTTATTGATTCTAAAACCACAACTTCTTCAATCCTCTTAAAACCTTCTTCTGCTCTTACATGTAGAAAGTCTCTATCTCTCATTGATTTTCTTGCATTTTTAACATCAATTTCGATTGAACGCTTTAAAGACTCTAATGATTCTGGGACTTGATTCAACAATGCTTGAAAACATGCTCTATTGTACCAAGCCATTCCATATGTTGGATCTGATTCCACTGCCTTTTCAACTGAATCAAGTGCTTTTGCATATTTTTTTTGCTCATAATGTACCAATCCTTTCAAATTCCAAGCTTCTGGATTTGTAACATCAATATCTAAAATTCTATCATAAACTCTTAGGGATTCTGAATGATCATCTAAATGGAATCTTGCATATCCTAATTTCATCAAAGTCTCCATATTTTCAGGATCAATTCTCAGGGCTTGCTCAAATACGTCTACTGCTTCTTCGAGTTTTTCATCTGCCATCAAGTTAACTCCTTGTTTGAATAATTTTTTACGATTATAGTCAGCATTCACTAGACTAGTAGTTTCTTTATTCTCTGTGTCTTCCGATTTTTTTGCCTTTGATTTTCTCTGAAATGGCTTCTTCACTAGTTGGTGATGGACATTTAATCTAGATAAATACTATCCTTAATCGAGCCTAGTGTTATCGAATAGTAGAATTTCTAGAAAATATAGAAATACTCGGAAT
>CAYLKT010000183.1:0-2360 GCA_964384305.1 uncultured Thermoplasmatales archaeon
CTTACCTGGGCCATAGCCCGGGCAGGGTATGAATTGGATACATTTACCGTAAAATTTCCCAAAGTTCAAAAATGGCTTGAAGGTGAAAAAAAGCCAACAGTAAAGCAACTGGAAGATTTTTCTAAAAAAGTTTATCTGCCTTTTGGCTACTTGTTTTTGCCGGAACCACCAAAAGAAAAACTTCCCATTCCTTTTTTTCGGAGCGAAGGCAAACGGGCAGATAAAGTCAGCGTGAATGTGTATGATACCATTCTTTTAATGCAACAAAGACAGGATTGGTTGAAGGGGTATTTGAAAGACAATGACTTTCCGAAACTTCCATTTGTTGGAAAATTCCATAATCAAACCAATATAAGAGCCATTGTTGCTGACATCAGACAAACCCTCGGTCTCCCTGTAAATTGGGCAATCAATTTTAAAACATGGCAGGAAGCATTAGATCATTTAGTGCTTAATATTGAGAATAAGGGTATTATTACCGTTTTTAACGGAGTTGTAGAAAACAATAATCATAGAAAAATATCTGTTTATGAATGCAGGGGTTTTGTTTTAGTAAATGAAATGGCTCCCTTTATGTTTATCAACAATGCAGATTGGAAATCTGCTCAAATGTTTTCCATTGTTCACGAATTAGCCCATATCTGGACTGGACACAGCGCAGGCTTTGATTTTCGTAAACTGCAACCGGCAGATGACCCGATAGAAAAACTTTGCGACCAGATAGCAGCAGAATTTTTAGTTCCTGAAGTAACATTCAATGAAGTTTGGAATAAGAAACCAAGCATTAGTTACGCAGCTCGTTTCTTTAAAGTAAGCGAAATTGTAATTGCCAGACGTGCTTTAGATACCGGTAAAGTAAGTAGGCAACAGTTTTTTACATTTTATGAAGACTATTCCAACAGGGAATATTCTAAAAAAGAAAAGCAAAGTTCTGGTGGTGACTTTTATGCAACTACAAAGAAAAGGTTAAGCATAACTTTTGCTGCTCATATTAACAATGCTGTTAAATCTGGTAGTCTTCTTTATCGCGATGCTTATAAACTAACCAGTTTAAAAGGCGATACATTTCAAAATTTCTTTTCAAAGCACTTTTAAACATAATGGGAGTTTATGTATTAGATAGCAATTTCTTTATTCAAGCTCATAGAGTAAACTACCCCTTGGATGTAGCTTCCAGTTTTTGGAGTAAAGTTAAACAGCTAGCAAACCAAGGAAAAATCATAAGCATTGACAAGGTGAAAAAAGAATTATTTAATAAAAATGATGATTTAGAATCATGGTGTAAAGACAATTTACCTAATGACTTTTTTAAGGATACATCTAATACAATGTTAGAATATGGTAGAGTTACAACATGGGCAATTTCCCGAAGCTAAAAGGGCAGGATGCCAGCAAATTGAAGTGAAAGACGTAGAGGAGATATAAAAACGAAATGTTCATACAACAACGTTGTGTGTAACTGTAAACCAATAAGATGAGTGCAAAATTTGATACTATAGAAATATAAAAGGGTAATGGATAACTTATGAAAAGTAGATTTGAAAAAAACTTCACAGATAAAGGCTATCTGATGAATTATGAAAAACCAAGGAACATTTCTTATCTCAAAAATCATGTTTTTCAATTCAAAATTGAATTACTGGAAATCTTACCATTGATCTGGAGAAGAATTCTGGTTCCTGTGGATTACAATTTTTGGGATTTACACGTTGCCATTCAAGACTCGATGGGATGGTCTGATTACCACTTACATCATTTCGAGATACGTGAAAAGGGAAAAAGGAAAGAAACCCGTATTGGTATACCTGATTTCGACAGAATGGACGATCTGGAAGAAGTATATCCAGGTTGGGAGATACCAGTATTCACTTATTTTAATGATTTGGGTGTCGAAGCGAAATATCTTTATGACTATGGTGATTTTTGGATGCATTGCATAAAACTTGAGGGATATATATATCGGGAAAAGGGAATTAAATATCCTATCTGCATTGGTGGAGATCGGGCTTGTCCACCGGAAGATTGTGGTAGTTTATCTGGATATCATAATGTAATAGAAACTTTATCTAACCCTGAAAACGAAGATTACGAAGAAATGAAAACCTGGGTTGGAGAGAATTGGAATCATGAAAAGTTTAATAAGGATGATGTAAGCTTCGAGAATCCCTACAAACGTTGGAATACAGCATTTCTAGAAAAATAAATGAAATGTTTATTACATGTAAAAAGCTGACTTACGGCAACACACAACATCGGCTCAAAAACAAGCGGGCGGATAGTAGTAATATGAAATGAATTACAACAAATAAACATATGATGCTGGTTGATACAAAAGTGGGTTGAATTGCTTGATGGTAGGG
>CAYLKT010000184.1:0-2348 GCA_964384305.1 uncultured Thermoplasmatales archaeon
GACCGCGTCTTATCATATAAATATTTTCATGTGAATTGAACATTTTTGGCGATCAGTTTGTAGTAAATGTTGTCTTATTACTTTATTAGCCAACGAAAATAATTTTACAAATATGGAGAGAGAAATGTTTTAAAACAGACAACTGTTGCCATAAACAGGTGAATTAATCAAAATGAAACACGATACAAAAAAGCAACAAAAATCTTGGTTAAGAAACTTATTTTGTTCTACTCCATCTTCGGTTGAAGAAGATGATACTAAGATTAGTATTCCATCGCTTAAAAAACTGGCGATTACAAAAGAACAAAAGGATATTTTAAAGCTGATCGAACATGAAACAATACCATCTGTTAGAGCGGCATGGATAGATTATTTCCTTCAACATACGAAACATTCTAAATGTAAAGGAGACTAACTAAAAAACAAAAGGCAGGGTTCACAAGAAACTGTTTTTTATGCAAAGGATTTTTCTACATATTTTACTAAACTCCCATTTGACTAATAGGTATACCCCACGTTGATTCTGATCGCAAATGGCCTCCTTACTATATATCCTTAACTTCGAGCGGAGCGAGCAAGCAACAGAACAATCCGCTACAGGATTTCCAAGATCATTCAACAATAACTTCAACAATTCATTTCACCTCCTTATCATCAATAAGGTTCAGATATTCTTTTACAAGTGATTTACCCATGCCAAGTGTCTGTGCAATCTCATCAATGGACATCTTTGTGTTCAGTTTTTCTACACGTTTATACGCTTTGATATATCTGTCACATGCCTCCAAGGTATGATTGGTTTTTCTAGCAATCTCTGGCGTTTGATAACCCTCTTTATACAATCTAACAATGGTCTTTTTATGAGTCATTGCCCGTCCGATATCATGGATAATCCCTCGTGTTGGCACGACCTTGCCTGTCCTTTTCATGTATTCATTCACAACTTTACCAACTGTACCCGTAGATGTATGAAAAAGAAATGCTGCATCACTGTGTGTCAGGAGTACAAGTTGTTCATATGATTCGTAGAACAAACGGATGATTTTAACCTGTAAGATCTCCTTATTTGAGTATCCGTTCTTTTTCATTTCAAGATCCTCCTTATTGATGAGAGTTAGGATACAAGGTGTAAGACGTGTTTTGCTGCTGTTTTTTCCATAGTTGGGTTTTTCATCCACAGCTGCACCATACCAGAGTATCTGACCGACATCCAGCTTCCATGGCTCTTTATAACAGGTGTTCACAAGATCAACAATATCACTGGCAAACATGTCCTGGATCTTTTCACCAACAATGAACTGATAATCACGATTCAACAGATTAAGAACTGAGCCACGTAACGAGTTTGTTACCTTATTCTCAATCATCATCGGTACATTCATTCTTTCAACCTCCTTGAGTTGTCTAACTCCTTTACTTCCTGAATGTGTTCCTCCAGTGTTTTTTTTCGAAAGATAGCACGTATATGATCCAAACGCTCCTTGTACTCACTGCCAGAATATTCATCAATGAGCTCCCTGTATTCACGAACAATCTTATCAGAAAGACCTGAAATCATTCGTATCTCATTATTCGAATATCCTTCTTCCGTCAGAATGAGCAGACGTGCGAAATCTTTGATATATCTCATAATCGCCTCACTGCTATGTTTGGTTTTACGCTCTATATCTGTATATTCATCACCAAGAAGATAGTATTTTAGGATACGTTTTTTATGAGATTCACCAGGGCCAATGTCCTTCCATCTGCCACGAGTGGGTACAACTATTCCTTGTTTTTCAAGTTCAGCTATGTGCCGTGAAATGGTCTTGGTACTTTCACCAAGAATAATAGCCATATCTGCCTGAGTCAAAAGTCCACCTTGAATGTATGTCTCATTTGCAATTCGAACTATACGATGCTGTAACAGTCCTATTTGATTACCATCTGTACATACAAGGTTGTCTTCTGATGCATAAACAGTAAGTATCACAGGAACCAAATGCATCTCCTCAACAGGCACTCCCGGCGGCACATCACGTGCCACTGCATAAAATACAATCTGCCCTTCCTTCCTCAGACCACCAAAATAAAGATCCAAATAGTTCTGGAAAAGATCTGTGAGCGACCTGCAGACTGCCCGTGGAAATGCATAGTCCCTCCTGAGATTATTGTATATTTGTGTCTCCAGCTTTCGGTTAAATGTTGACTTATATTCAGCACTTGGTTTTGCTTCATTCCAGTTTGTATTCATCCTAATCACCAATAGGTTAAATATTTCGAGAGAATATAACCTATTGGTCATTTGGGAGTATTTACATATTACGCATTTACGTAATAACAAAAATGAGTATAAAACAAGTTGACTA
>CAYLKT010000185.1:0-2338 GCA_964384305.1 uncultured Thermoplasmatales archaeon
TTATGAACTTTATAAATTAGAACCAGAGGAAATCACTATTGTCGAAAATGCTTTGGATAGCTAGATTGATTTTTCTTTTGCCTTCTGATGTTTAATAGATGTTCTCATAAGTGTAAGCCACTTGTTATCCCCTTCTATTTCTATCCCTGCTTTCTCACTCGGTGTTTTACCTTTCAACGGAAGTTCCAGAGCGTTTTTGGTCCCTTATATCTGGAAAAAGCACATTTTCCAGCTCAATTGTAGTCACTAAAACCTGAAAATATCGACAGCTTTTTATGAACAATTCCTTTTGTTTATGCCATTGAGGTAAGAAAGTAGCCACTAGGAGAAAACGAAACTTCGAAAGAAAAAAACATATATCCTCTCCTGTAATTCAGAAGGATTTTATCAGATTTTTTCATCATTTTTTTTCTGGAACTTCCGTTTCAATGCTTCATGTGGCTTAATGAAATTGTAGTACAACCTATGACCTTCTACGATAGGAGTTTCATCTGTTTTTAATCCTCTCATAGTCTTTTCACGTTGTCGAATAGTACCATGCAGTCTTTCAACATGATTGTTGTTAGGGTGGTGTTGTAACCCAACATTCCAAAGGTGTTCAGTTTCATGCATATTGGTGTTAAACTCCTTCTTGACTGCCCTCTTATATGATTGTAAACCGTCAGTAACAAGATACTTGGGTTTCCTACCGCCACAATTGTTTTTTGCCCTTTGAAACACGTTTCTTGCATCCCTTACCTTGCGTTCTGTTGACACCACACTTGCAAGTTGAAAACGTGTTCTTTCATCCATGACATTCCACAGGTATTCCCAACTGCCATTTACTTTTATCATCATTTCGTCAGTATGCCATACACTCCCAATATCAGGTTGTATCTCGTTTGCATACTCGTTCATAATCCCGATGTATTTTTCAATCCAGTTGTAAACAGATTTATGGCTAATATTCAATTCATAGAACTGCTTAAGATGATGGCTTATCTTCCTAAGTGATACTCCTTTGAAATACAGATCAAGCGTTAAAGCGATTATCTTAGGGTTGTACTTCATGTTTTCAAAGTCTATGTTATCTACGAATCGCCTGTTGCAATCCTTGCAGAAATATACCTGTTTATTGTTTTTTATCCCATATTTGGTTATATTTTGTGAATGACAAAACTTGCATTCCTCAACTGGGAAGTCTTTAATTCGGATATTTTGTTTAACCTTTAAGTGTAATTGTTCAAATCGTTCTCCCAGTTTCTTCCAGATTTTCACGCAATTAATGTGTTTACATGGTATTCCCCTTAACTCAAAATCAGGACATGAACAAACCCAATGCCTATTTGGTGCTTTGTGTTGTTTGACTGTATAAATCCCGTTGCCTGTTTGGGATGGCACAAGCCATGTTTTTTCGTTTATTTCTTTTGGTTCAAAACCTTCTTCTAAAAGTATCATTCCACGAGCTTTTCTTACATTAACCATGTGTTTTATATCTATTTTTTCTACCATACATTGATCGCCAATAATAGTAATGCATCAGGAGTATATAAGGTTTGTGGTACCATAAATATATAGTGGAAAAACCATCTGTTTTTTATGAAACTACAAAGACAAAAAGCTTATGAGTACAAAGGAAAAACAAAACACAAATGGGTTATAATTATTCCATCAGAAGATATAGAAAAACTTGGTTGGAAAGAGGGAATAGAATTAGAAAGTATAGTCGGCGAAGACAAAGGTTATTTTATATCAACCAAAAAATGATGAAAAGAAAGTTTGAATCTCAGATAAAAAAACCCAAATAAATAAAGAAATCATTATCCCGACTAGAAATCCGACAAGACCAAATGAAAATCTTGCTAAGACAGGTATGAATGCTGTTGCCCCCATATATATGATGCAAATTATACCAATAATCCAGAACCAAGTTTCAATTGGCAATTCAAATTGAAGTTGTACGAAAAAACATATTAACCCTAAAATTAACCCTATAAAAAAACTTCGCATAGTATCATTTACCTCCAAAAAATTTTTTAATTTTTTTACCAAGTTTTATCTCCGTTCTTTTCCGTGGCTTTTTTTCAACTTCTGTTATTTCAAATTCAAAAATATCTAAAGATAAAATCAAAGCTACAATATAGATAAAAGAAGACAATGTCCATAATGTAAATAATGTATGAACAAAATCAAGATTATCAACTATGTGAATAGGAATTTCAATTATATTTTCAGATTGAGCTGAAAAATTTTCTAAAGATACTGGCACGTTAAATAAAACATTCATATTTCCAATTAGTATCATCATACCAACTAACATAATTCCTATAAAAATTGTCGTGATGATAGATAATTTAAA
>CAYLKT010000186.1:0-2328 GCA_964384305.1 uncultured Thermoplasmatales archaeon
CGATATCGCTGAGAAAACACTTCTTATTGAAAAAGCAAAATATCCTCGTGATAAACTTTGCGGGGGTGGAGTTGGAGGATGGAGTGGACATATATTAAAGAGACTGGGTGCTGATCTCGATATTCCTTCAATTTATGTTTCGAATGTAGAATTTTTATATAGGGGTGAAAAATACAATTTAACACAACCAAACTCTTTTCAAATGGTTCAAAGAATAGATTTTGACCATGCTTTTGCCAAGTTTGCATTACAAAAGGGGCTTGTTATAAAGGAAAATGAAGCATTTATCAATTTTTTAAGAAAAAATGATAAAATAATAGTGAAAACTGATAAAGAAACATATGAGTTAAAGGTATTAATCGGAGCAGATGGCGCTTTGAGTAAAATAAGAAAAAATATGAATTTACAAAACAAAACACATCTTTCACCTACAATTGAAATATTTTCAGCTGCAAATCCAAAATATGACAAAGAATTTGAAGAGAAAAAAATCTCTATAGATCTCAATCCAATTGATCAAGGAATACAAGGTTATATCTGGCATGTACCAAGCATAAAAAAAGACATTCCAACAATAGGACATGGAATTGTTGACTTAAATGTTATACCTAGAGAAAACAAACCAAGCCTGAAAGATGTCTTTGAAACTAAACTAAAACAGAGAAATCTCGATATTAAAAAATTTAAATTACAAAGCCACCCAATTCCTTGGCCAGATCCAGAATATAATTTTTCACAACCCAACGTTTTATTAGTTGGAGATGCCGCAGGTGTAGAACCTGCATTTGGAGGAGGAATACATTTTGCGTTATCGTATGGTGAAGTCGCAGCAAAAACAATCATTGAAGCTTACAACTCAAATAATTTTGCTTTCGATAATTATAGATACAATATAAAAAATCATTATATGGGAAAAAGTTTAGACAAATGCATGAAAATTGCAAATGGATTGTATAGTAAAAAATTAGATCCGTTTAAAGCTGCTAAAGAAGTGTTTACAATACCAAAGTAAATAATTTTGATGTTTTTAATTGTCTATATTTGATGAATCCCAAAAAAGAGCACTGTTGAAAGACATGTTAACATAATTCAATTTTCTTTCTGGAGAATACGTCGATTCTCCACCAACATAAAAAACAATAAAAGGTCGATCATCAAAATATTTGAGAATCTTATCCCTAGCTTGATAAATTTTATCACCCATTGTCTCAAGTCTAGTAGTACAAGAAGCCATCAGACCAAAATTTGGTTTGTTGTTAAAAGTAGATAAATTTTTATCAATGGTTTCCAATAATCCCTTACCATCAATTGTTAAAATATAAGCATCTGGATCTTTTGATCTGAAGCCGGTAACCAAAGATTCGCCGAGTGTAAAGCCAATTACTCTTGGGACAATATCCTTATTGGATTTGCCATACCGGCACCCTAATGGAAAATAAAACGTAGTCTTTAACCAGATATCATCATTTAAAAAATCTTTTGGCCAATCATGTAAACGTAATAGTTCAGTAAAAGCAGGTCGCCCATTTATCTCATGTATTATCCTGCCATCTTTACTTGTTTTCGTAATTTTAAATTCAATATCAGTTTTTTTCATATTATGAGTAGTTAAAACATCAAGGTTGGCTCCTGTTGCAAGGCCAAGAGATACAATCGAGTTAGTCATGACTTTTTTATTATAAAATTGGTAATTGGTAATTCCCGCCCCCTCATCAATAGTTCCACATCCCATCATGTAATAATCTGGGAAATACCTGATCATTTCCTCAATTATTTCATCATCTCTGCCAGTTCCTTTCTGAAGAACATATTGTGAAAAACCATATAATTGCATAATTGCCTTAGGTGCCAAACCAGGTTTTACAAGTTTTGTTCTGCCTAAAGAAGATATATCAGGAAGCTCAGAAGCTGAAATTAAATTCAGTAGAAATTTTTTTTCATATTTACTATTTTCTAAACCTTTTTTTATCATTTCAGCGCATTGCTTCACTGCTTTTTTTGGATTTCGTTTAGTATTAATTCCAAAGCCTGTTGCAACATCCATGTTGGTATCTGAAACTGCCAAAGCTGTTGAACCTCTTGTAAAGCAACCATAATTATTAATAAAACCCCTTACAGTCCCGCCAATGACAGGCGTTTTTGGTGGTATAATATCATAAACTCCGTTTAATAATTCCTCAAAACCTCCGTCATTTTGATAATGAATTGTTGAAAATAAAACAAAGAAATCAGGACCTGAATTTAATTTACTTAACGTTGACTCAGCCACTTCTCTTCCTGCTTCTCGTGCATCCCATTTACGAGACATACCAACAGCAGCTTCCAACT
>CAYLKT010000187.1:0-2311 GCA_964384305.1 uncultured Thermoplasmatales archaeon
GGTATGGGCGATAATTTTTTTATATTATTTTTTAATCTAGTTCTCCACCTTAAAGGCAAATTGTTCAAATTATCCCAATTAGGCCCATAAAGATCTAACAAAGATTTTTTACAGAAATAGTCAATTGCTTCAAGTCTTCTATCATGAAGTTGGTTTTTCATTGCGTATCTTTTAACTGAACAGGATGAAATTTTGAATTTTCCCCTTACCCATGCTTCAAAGTCTTTAGGATTTAAGATACTTTTTAAATGGAATGGATTTCGATAGTACTTATTCGATACTATCATAACAAGTTCATTTCGTTCTTCCCACGGAATTATATCGGCAGGTATTTCATCATTGCTAAATGAAGGATAGTGATTTGGATAATAATTGGGTTTACCGGGAAGGTAGTCTTCAATGATTCCATTAAATAAAATTCCTGCTCGATAATCAGCACAAAAGTCGACTGCATTTTCGTAAAATTTCTCTGCAAAAAGTGGGGATTCATAACATAATACTATTCCAGGCTTTGAACCCATTGAAACAAGTGACTTTGCAAGTTGTGAATCAAGGTCCGCTATTACAATCACATCAGATGCCTTGATTTCTTTGTTGATAATCTTTTTTAAACATATATCTCCAGTTATAACACTACGATCTTTATCTTTTGCAAGATCAATAAAGTCAGATATCCAACTTAAACCAGGAAATTGTTTACAATAAGCAGTGGATAAAACTTTATTGCTTTGAAATACCCTAATATGAGAGCAATAAGCATAAATTCTTTTTTTCATAGGCATTGATTATTAACATTCGAAAGTTGATAAAATTACTGTGTTAGTTGTTTTGATCATTGTTTTGACTATTACCATCCTGTTTGAAGAAGATTTAAATTTCATAGAACATAATTTGAAAGTATTTTCTGTCTATCCAATAGCGATATTAATTGAGACATATCCTTTTTGAATTTATCTTCAGGGTATACCCAGTCGCAATTTGTATTAAACTCGATTTCACTGAATAGAGGTAAACATAAATTTTTTCCAATGCCACCTACATAGTTATAATTTTGAGCCCATTGATAATATTCGTTTGATGTATCTCGAAAACCCTGGATCAATTGAATGACCAGGGAATTGCTGGAAAACAATATATCACGAAACGGCTGACTATGTGGTCCAATAACAACAGGCGCTTCCTGAAATAATCTGATTTGTTCATTCAAGGCTAAAGTTGACATTACAATCCGCTTCATTTTCGGAAAAAATGTTCTTGCAATAGAAAAAATAGCATCCTCGTTGCCGAGTTTTCGATCAGGAGCATCTTTACGGCTTAGAAATATTGGCAAGCCTTTGCGGGAAGATTTTTGGCTGTCAATAAAACATTTACGCAAAAATTGGTAATACTTTTCGCGACTGACTGTAGCTATTTCCCCTTTACACAACGTGGGAACATAAAATGCTCTTTTGCAAAATGTCGATCCTATACTGGCTTCTATTACTTCCGAGTCAGGAATTCCCAACTTTTGAAGATAGCCTACCTGCCACTTTCGGTGCATAGGGGTAACCAAAATTTTGCATCTCCCCAATCGTTTGATCGCATCCATGCTTGCCACCAATCGAGGGAGGTGCTCGATTAAAAAGTGCCCTCTATTGCCAGGAGCACGACTGGAAAGAATAAATACCGGGTCTTCAATTACCTGGGCAAGTGATTTTATCGGTCGTCGAATTTTCCGCTCTTCTACGCCTTTGAGTGATGAACATACGGAAAATAGCTGCTCAGGTTCAAAAAACAAACGGCCCTCAGAACCAACAACCCATACATCTTTTAAAACATACAAACAGGTCTTAGGATGAAAAAATTTGATCTGGGTGCAATGCCCATAATAATTTTTCTCAAACTCATTCGTATAATAGGTAATACTATTGTCTTGAATGAGAATTTTATCAAGGATTTTGGAATGCTTCTTAATCTTCTTTAAATGGTGGCCGGCTTTTGTGCAAATGGTTGCCTTGGCATCATGGAGAACTTTTGTCAATTTTGTTTTCGTATCAGTAGTTGCCATATTGTATACTCCGATCAAACATCTTAATTGTAAAACTGTAATTCCTTCCTAAGAATAAGCAATCAACTGATTACAGTTGAACCGCAAAAGCGAGCGCACCCCATTTAGCTTGCTACGGGGTTAGCGAGCGAATATAAAAATGGCAAATTTCCTTTCGGTCGAAGATTCCCTGCGCTTGCTGCAGGGAGCTTTAATCTTCAGAGTTGACATTGCCCAGTCTCCATACAATGGTCATCATGGCAAGTATCGTATAAAAAACAACCT
>CAYLKT010000188.1:0-2291 GCA_964384305.1 uncultured Thermoplasmatales archaeon
CGGTTCCAATATAATTATGCTACAGTCAACGCCGGAATGTCAAAATTATGAATGAAACAATCATATATGTGTTAAAAAGCTAATCATTTCAAAGTGTGAGGTTTGAGGGAAAAGATCAAGCAGATTTAGGTCTTTTAACATATATCCCTTCTCAAGGAGCAGTTTTATATCTCTTGTAAAAGTTGAGGAGTTGCAGGATATATAAATAATTTTATTGTATCTTTTTTCTATGATTTTCTTTCTTACATCTAAAGAGAGTCCTGAGCGTGGAGGGTCCATAACCAAGAAATCTGCATCAGGAAAAAAGAATTTTTCTACTGTGGATTTATAGAATTCCACTTCAGGGAATGTTTTTTGCGCTATATATGATGCTAATCTGTTACTCTCAACTCCAATAGTTTTTTCTGAATATTTTTGAAGGATATGAAGAAAGAATCCAACCCCAGAGTAAAGGTCAATAGAGATGCCAAATTTTGACATATAGTTTTCAACTATATTGAGCATTCTTTCAAATTGATAAAAATTTGTCTGAAAAAAAACAGCTGGAGATATATTATAATCAAATTCTTTTATTCTTAATTTTGAAATCCCATTTTCTTCATTAGATTTCCAGCAAAATTCTATTTCGGGAAAATATTTTAGTGTTGAAATATTATTTTTTGAAGGAGGAGGAGTAATATGCACATAAAGTTTTTTATTCGTTGGGTTCCATAAAATATCGAACTGGTTAAAAAAAGGGGTATCTTTCATTGAATTCCATTTTTTAAGAAACCTGTTAATCTCTCCAAGAAAGAGCAGGCAATTTTTTATTGGAATAACCTGATTTGTACTCTTTTTTACAAAACCAATTTTCCCATTTTCATCTGCTTTTATCTTTGCCCGAATCCTGTATTGGAATTCAGGAGATTTAAATGTTTTTAGCGTCTCTGTATTTATATTTCCAATTCGTTTCAAATCGTTTATGAGTATGTTCTCTTTAATCTTAATCTGATAAGGATAAGTAATGTGTTGAAAAATGCAACCGCCACATTCTCCAAAATATGGACAGGGAGGTTCTATTCTATATTTTGATGGCTTTGTTACATCTATTAATTTCCCCCACAAAATACCCTTTGCTCTATTTCTTATTTTGTAAATAACTTCTTCTCCAGGCAGAACATAGTTTAAGAGTACAATACCTTCATCACTTCTAACGAGCCCCCATCCTGGGTTTACAATTTTTTCAACAATACCTTTTTTCATATTATATTTTTATGCCTTCAAGGTCTGAAGGCATATTTGCACGTTCTGATACGCAAATGCAACCATTTTTTACTAAAGCTTCTGCATGCTCTTTGTTAATTTAATTTTGAGTTGAGGGTCGGTTCTATGATAATATTTTTGTCGAGCGCTGAAGTGGTCCGGTTGTCAAGAAAAAATATTAAAATAATTAGATACATTAAGAAAAAAATTATTTCTTAAGTATTTGCAAGATTTCAACAACGCGCTTATCTATCACTTTATAACATACTTGTTGCCCAGTTTTGCTTCCCTCTATTATACCTTTGTTCCTTAATATCTGGAGGTGCTGAGAAACTGTTGATTGAGGAATGCCTAATTTTTTTTGTACTGAATTAACGCTACATCCTTCTATGTCTAGTCTAACTAACAGTAGCTCTATTATTTTCAAACGTACAGGATGAGCTAATGCTTTTAAAAGCTCACTTTCGTCTCTGTATTTGTATTTCATTTATAGAAAAAATCCTTCTTTGGCATAATATAATAATGTTTGAGATTTCTGCGTCTTATATGCATCATTTTGTTTATTCGGGTATTTAAATATATGAATAAAGCAATGTCAAGAAAAAAAATAATTCATATGCTAAGCAAAGCGAGAGCCGAGCCGTAGATGGCTTTTATTATTTCTTTTCCTTTATCTTTGTTACGATATCACTTCTGCCATCTACGAAACGGGCCTTAATCGCATATTCTTTTCCTTTATCATCAAGGACGAACTCAACCCGCACATCAGCCCAGCCATCCAGAATAAAATAAGTCTCACTTAGAGGAATCATCTTAAATTTTATTGGTCCCGACTTAAAAAACAGCTGCCCGTCCTCCAAAGTAACGATACCGCGTGTATACTTCCCCACATATTTTTTTAAGATTTCCTCTTGCACCTTTTGTGGTTCCAACTTTACTTTGATACCGTCCAGGGCCCACTGCAGTCTCTGTTTTTTTTCTTCGTCTTTGGTCTTTTCCGTAACTTTTTCAAGCGCCGTGTATAGGGCTTTGTCCAGGGCTTTATCCCG
>CAYLKT010000189.1:0-2287 GCA_964384305.1 uncultured Thermoplasmatales archaeon
CTTGGGAATATGATTGGTGGAATGCTTAAAAATCGAAGAGGGACAAATAAGATGAATAAAGATATCTTCATTTGTTATGAAACAACAACAGGACTGGATTATGCTAAGCACCTTAAAAAGGCACTAGAAAAGATAGGTCAATCGGCTTTTGTAGCTGTTGAGGACATAAAGAAAGGGGAGCCAGGGCGAGAAGACATAGATAAAACCATAACGGAGTGCAAATATTTTATTGTAATTGTAACTGTTGCAGCTCCCGAGTCAGAAGAAGTGAAAAGAGAGATTGATCTTGCCCAGAAGTTTGACAAAACTATAATACCCTGTAAGGAAAAAGAAGATTCTAGGTCATGGCTTTCAAAATTGCCTGTAATAAGTGAACTTCAGCAAATTGAATTCGAAAATAAGGAAGATTTAGCTCGTAAAGTAATTTCTGAAATACTTAAAAGGGAAACGGTAAAAAGTGCAAAAAACAATCAAAAAGAACAGCAAAAGCGAGAGCTAGAACAAAATAAGAAAGACGCACAAAAGCTACTCAAAAGATGCTTAGAGGAAATTATCTCAGATTGGGAAGAACCAAAAAGCGATATGAGTATAAGAGGGAAAAAACTTCACGACAATGGGATTAGGCTTAAAGGAGTGGTTGCAGATAACGAAGAATATTTTCTAAAAGATATTGTAAAAGAAGCTCTTGATATTGCGAGAGAAATAAAAGAAATGAGTACACTTAATGTTTCAGCTCGTATTGCAAACAGACCTGAAGACGAACAACCTGATGTAATATTTAAAAAACGAGGTAATAGAGTTGTGGAACGAGCAAAAGAACTCATCAAAAGATTATAAGCTTGTACACAGGGATGGGGCGTGCGTTATGCCCTTGTGCTTAGGTTTTCAAAAAGCCACAAACAATAAAACAACTTTTATATGTGTAGCGAACTAAAGAATTAAATATGCCAGCTTTTGCATTCAATGTTTATCCAAAAGGGTTTGGAAATCAGGTCCAACTTCAAGATGCATATGGAGTGGGTCGGACAATTGTTGAACAGTTTCGGGTACATATTCGGCAGTTTCCAGAGTTTAAATATTTGACGGGTCAAGTAGAAGGATTTTCAATATTACTCTATTCTGACGATAATATTAGCGATAGAGTTAAAATAGAGATAGAATCAAGCATTAGTAGCATAAAGAAGGATGATTTTGAAAACATATTAAAGGGTTCTGAACGTTCGGGACATATATGTTGCTGGCGTCATTGTGAACCTGACAATAACATACGAGATATTCAGCTTAAACTTTTAGCTACCAATCTACGAGAGGAACTTCCACTTTCAGATCCTTATGCCCTTTCTAAAAGCGATTGGGTTGAACCCATACGTTTTATTTTGAGGCAAGATTTTAACATGACCAGTTCGAATCAAAAGATTAATCAAATACATCAATCCTGGAAAACGATAATCCAAACGTGGTGCCCTTTAGGTATTCCATTACCTTTACGTGACCAATTATGTCATCTTATTTTAAATCCCCGCGGTTATGATTTTGAAGGAAGAGTTTTGCAACAAATATAAAGGATAAGTATAGGAAGAGAGGAAAAAATAAAAATGCAAAAAAGACAGTGGTATGCGTTAGGATATATGTTTTCAGTTGTTTTGCTTGTGACAGCGATTTGGTTGGCTTCTCCCCTACCAGAGACCATTTCTCTATTGTTAAGTTATTTCCTCATTTTATGGGTTATTGCAACAATTACATGCTTCATTTGTGGATCGTTAGAAAAGGAATAAAAAAAAGTCAGGAGGTGGATTAGTTTGGGTAAAATAAAACAGGCTGTAGTCGTAATATTATTCGTTATTTTTGCTATCTTTATTGCTTATGGGTTCTTTGCAGTGGTGATGTATAGTCCACCATATTATACTCGCTCGCCTAAAACGATAACACATGAAGTTGAACCTCTTGAAAGACCGTATTATGTTGAGGTAGATATTAGGCTAGATGACGGTTCACATCACCGTTTTGACGATGTTCGATCGGTAGACATAATTACAAAAGGAACTTTACGTGTCGCTACTAGGGAAACTCCTCAAAGGTATTCGGAATTTGAGATTTTTAATGTCACAAAAGTGAGATTCCGATTTAAGAGAGAGGGGTACTTGGTTGAGTTTACCGATATTTCCAGAAGAGATTACTTTGTATCGACTAATATGGCACATCTCTATCCTTATGAAACGCCTCTGATTCTGCGTATAACTGAGTCAGATGGCTATTCAACCAAGACATTTTACAATGTTGAATATTT
>CAYLKT010000190.1:0-2286 GCA_964384305.1 uncultured Thermoplasmatales archaeon
GATCATGTATTTTCAACAAGTGGCATGGTCAATCATTGTAAAAACTCAGATTCAAAGGAGTTCATAATTGGTACTGAAAAAGATATGTGTTACAGATTAAAAAAAGAAAATCCTGAGAAAGAATTTTATCCAATAAAAACTGCAATTTGTCAAAACATGAAAAAAATAACAATAGAAAAAGTCTTAAATAGTCTTGAAACTTTGAAACCTAAGATAGAACTTTCTGATTATATAATGGAAAATGCAAAGATGCCTCTCAAGAAAATGATGGACATCTAATGGGGAGATTGAAATGAAAAGAATTTACATGGATTATGGAGCATCAACTCCAGTTGATGAAGAAGTAATAGATGCAATGCTGCCGTATTTCGACAGATATTACGGAAACCCTTCATCCATACACTCTTTTGGAAGAGAGGCATTTGATGCCATAGAAGAGTCGAGAAAAAAAGTAGCAGACATGATTTGTGCTAACAAAGATGAAATAGTATTTACTTCTGGGGGAACTGAATCAGACAATCTTGCAATTAAAGGAATTGCCTTTCGTAATAAGAAAAAAAGAGGCAGTAAGGGAAATCATATAATAACTTCTGCAATTGAACACCCTGGAGTTCTTGCAACCTGTAAATATATGGAAGAAATTGGGTTCAATGTAAAATATTTGCCTGTTGACAAGTATGGGTTGATAGATACAAAAGAACTTGAAGCCGCCATTTCAAAAAATACATTTCTGATTACAATTATGTTTGCAAATAACGAGATTGGAACGATAGAACCAGTGGAGAAGATTGGAAAGATAGCAAAAGAGCATGATGTTATCTTTCACACTGATGCCGTTCAAGCCGTTGGCAAAGTTCCAATTGATGTAAATAAATTAAATATCGATTTATTGGCACTTTCTTCACATAAAATTTATGGTCCTAAAGGCGTTGGGGCTCTTTATGTCAGAAATGGTATGAAGTTACAAACAATATCACATGGCGGTGGACATGAGAAAGGTCTGCGCAGTAGTACCTATAACACACCCGGAATCGTTGGGCTTGGAAAAACATGTGAACTTGGGAAAAGTAGAATAAAAAAGGACATGGCACATCTTAAAAATCTGAGAGACATGCTGATTAAAGACGTATTAAAAGTAGAGGAAAGTTATCTTAATGGCCATCCTGAGAAGCGTTTAGTCAATAATGCTCATTTTCGTTTCACAGCAATTGAAGGAGAATCACTTAATATGATGCTTAATGATAAAGGAATTGCTGCGGCAACTGGCTCAGCATGTGCATCTAAAAAACTAAAAGCATCACACGTTCTAACATCTATTGGCCTTTCACCTGAGCAAGCACATGGTTCTCTTCGCCTAACACTTGGGAGGATGAGCACAAAAGAAGATATTGAATATGTGGCGAGTGAAATACCTGGTGTCGTACAGAAACTTAGAAATATGTCGCCACTATGGAATAGATAGAATTGAAGGGGTTTTGTCCTTGGGTGATATGTATACTGAAAAAGTGCTGGATCATTTCCGAAATCCTAGGAATATGGGAAAAATAAAGGATGCCAATGGCATTGGAAAGGTAGGCAACCCAATCTGCGGCGATGTCATGGTTATTTATATCAAAGTAAAAGACAACAGGATTGACAATATAAAATTCCAGACGTTCGGGTGTACTGCTGCCATTGCCAGTAGCAGTATCGCAACTGAGCTAGTGAAAGGCAAAACATTAGATGAGGCGATGCAACTGACACGTAACGATGTAGCAAATGAACTAGGCGGTCTGCCTGCTGTTAAGATGCACTGTTCAAATCTGGCTTCAGACGCTCTTCACGAGGCAATAAAGGATTATAAAAATAAACAAAAAAAGTGAGAATTTCATGACATCTTATATCTATATTGATGGTTGGAAGGCGAATATTCGTTTTTCATCAGCTCATATAATACCTGAGTATGAAAAATGCGGAAGGCTTCATGGGCATACCTATGCAGTTCATGCAAAAATTTTTGGTAAACCTGATGAGAAAGGCATAATTATGGATTTTTCTGTATTGAAGAGTATTCTCAAAAAAATAGTAAACGAACTTGATCATAGGGTTTTAATTCCCCAAAAAAGCAGCGTTGTAACTATTAAGAAAGAAAAAGATAGCATTAAAATCGTTTCTCTTAAAAAAACTTATGTTTTTCCCATAATTGACTGTGCTTTGTTACCCATTAGTTCTACATCGGCAGAAAACCTTGCACAATACATTCTTGATAAAGTTGTAGAAAAAATACCGGCATCAAATCAAATAGAA
>CAYLKT010000191.1:0-2255 GCA_964384305.1 uncultured Thermoplasmatales archaeon
GTACCTATGGTTATGCCACGCGAGCAATAGTTTATGGCCTTTGCGATGGAGATGTTGCTCGTTTTAAAGAATTCAAAGCAAGGTTTACGAGTGAAGTGTACCCAGGAGAAACATTAACAACAGAAGGATGGAAAAACAACGGGCGCTATATAATTCAAATGCGAACAGACCGAGGAGCCGTAGTACTTGGTAATGCCTATGCTATTGTAGACTGATTGTGTCTAAATAGTCAAAAAAAGAAGTAAAAAAAAGAAATTTTTTATTGTAGAGAAATTCTTACAATTCTCTGCCCCTTAATTGGGGATATTTTTTATAGATTTATTCTGGTCGAGGGGGTGTAAAACGAACAATCCTATCACTTTCTTTTAATAATATTGCTTGTTCGGGACAAAAATGTGCGCAAACGCCGCAACCGATGCAAAGATCTCCTATATCGGCTATATTATCGTCGTTTAAATACATCGTTCCCGTATGGCAATTTTCAACGCAAATACCACACCCAGTACATGCCTTTTGGTCAACTCGAGCGATATAATGTGTCTTATTGACATTAAACGTTTCACTTCCTGCTTGACCACAACAGCAATTACAACAAATACACAAGCTTGTTTCGTCTTTAGTAGCGTCAAAATGGGGATGATAGGCTTTATGAACTAACCCATCCTCATCCGATCTCCTGATGATATCCAAAGCTTCGTCCTTCGAGATCAATCGAGTAAAACCTTGTTCTGCTGTAAAGCGCGCGGATTTTCCAAAAGTAAAGCAATTTTCTCTTATATCTGTTTGTTTGCACGGATCTCCTAATAAATCGTGATGATGACGGCAAAAACAGTGACCAACAGCAATGTCATCAAATTTCTCAAGAAGCTCTTCTACCTTTTGAACCGGTAAGATTTGCTCTTCGGGAACATCTAAGGACAGATCTACTATAATTTCGATTTCAGCTCCAGTAGTTTTATTTTCGGTAAACGGTATGGTTCTATCAACAGGTGGTCTATTTTTCAGGAAGCCTAACAACACATCATAATCTTGCTTTAACTTATCTTTCACATCTGTTGTTAGTTTTTGAAAAAGTCGCGCTAATTCTCTGTTCTCTTCATTATTTTCTAATGCTCCCATAAATGTGTATTCAAAAACACCAACATCAATGAAAGGCATCAATCTGTATACCATGAGACCGTGTCTATTCGGCTGGTTAAAAATTAATCCTATTTTCGCAAGCTTCTCGACATTTCGCAATATTTCCTCCTCAGATAACTTACTGTTTTCCTTTAACTGTGCCATGGTTTGCGAAGTCTTTCTTCTAAAAAATTTTATAAAAGCGAGATCTTCTTCGTCAGGTACTATATGCTTTAATATTGAGATTAAAGTGTCACTAATAGGAAAAGGAGTACCACCGGCTCCATTTATTATCTGTGCGGTTCTTTTATATTTCTTATAGGTTTCGTGATCTAATGTTTCGGCCATTTTATTTCAACAAAATTTTATATTTTTTTATTATTTGTTTTAGCGTTCTTTTTCATGTTATTTAATTTGTTTTAATTTTAACTTTTCTTTGGTTTGAAAATAATTGCTGGTTTGGTTCTTTCAGAATATACGAAGTTATCTGCTTCGTTTATATTCCCATATTTTTCTTGTAATTCTTCTAGTGTACCAACATCTAGAGCATGTGTTCGACAAGATTCAACGCAAATCGGTAATTTTCCTTCTAAATGCCTATCTACGCAATAATTACACTTTTTCATTTTCGCCTCTTTTTCAGGACCGAATTGAGGTGCATCATAAGGGCACGCCTTTAAACATTTAAATCCACATTCGTCTTTTCCAATGCATTTCTCACTATCGACTACAACTATTCCATCTTCTTCTCTTTTTGTAATTGCCTCCACAGGACAAACAGGTATACAAACAGGATCCTCACATTGATAACAAGGTCTAATAAGATAACTGACAAATACTTCAGGAAATTTACCGTTTTCATTATAAAGTATTGTCATCCATTTTTCAGGACCTGCAGGTATATCGTGCCAATCTTTACAGGCAACTGCACAAGCTGAACAACCTATACAGCGCGTTTGATCAAAATAAAAGCCAACTTGCAAATTAGGCCCCTCCCTCAAATTTTTTCATTTCTACTAAACATGATTTCAGAGCGGATGCCCCACCCGGAGAAAACGCATCTTTTGTGAGGGTGTTCACACATCCTCCTCTATCAATTCCATTTTCATCTGGATCATACCACGCTCCTTCAAAAA
>CAYLKT010000192.1:0-2233 GCA_964384305.1 uncultured Thermoplasmatales archaeon
TACATTTACAACACATCTTGGTAAGCTTCTGTTGTAGCTTGTATCCGTGGTATTTTTTAATAGTTTATGATGTTTCAACGATTGTGCGTTATCCCAAAATTACTTTTTTCTAGAAGATAAATTAAACGAATTTTCCGTGAATCCCTAACATTAGACAAACACACTGGTGTTTACTCTATTTCTTCAAATTTACCTGCCTCTTTGTTTTTTCTAACATTACCCCAGTGAAAATACTTGCCACCCATGGAAACATAAACCCCATGTGGCAAAGTTTGGACAAATGCCAAGGAACTTCCTATATTGAATAATCCATCAGAACTGCCAAATTTGTAAGGTATCATTGCACCCGTTAAAACAATCGTCTTATCTTTTATAGAACTGGCGAGAACTTTGGCAGTTTCTACCATCGTATCGGTGCCATGGGTAATCAGTATTTTGTCTTCCTTTACTTTTTTGCAGTTTTCAAGAATGATGTTTCTGCCCTCATCAGTCATTTCTAAACTATCAACCATCATTAGAGTTTTGATATCAACTTTTAGTTTGCAACGACCTTTTTTCAGTATTTCAGATAAGTGAGTTTTTTTGAAAAAAAGTTCTCCCTTGATCTCATCATACTCTTTATCGAAAGTGCCACCAGTTACAAATATTTTAATTTTCATGATTTACCAGTTATGAACACTCACTAATAAATACTTTATTATCTCTAATTGATAATATTTATTTACCGAATGAGTATAATCTAGAATATATTCGGATTGCCTGAAAACGTTATTCTTGACGAAAGAGATGTGTTCTTATTGAGTTGGGGTTACAATTAGGGGAAAGTTAATCTGATTTTTTCAAATCAAACAACTCAACTCTTGATCTTAGATTTTAGAACCATGGCGCGTCCGGATCTACCGTCAATTTTGATTGTTAATGGTGCAGACAAGTGAACGTGTTTAACAAATTTCAATTCCTTTTTAGTTTTCTGCGCTTTTAACCATTTCCAATCTATTGAGCAATCTTTTGAATCGAAAGGCATATTGATATATCCAATTCCCCTAGAGATTATGTTCTGGAAGAAATGCGTACCCTGTGAGGGGCGGATGTTAAAATCTTCAAGTGCTGTTTCAACCATGACCTTTACACCAGATATTTGTCCCCATCTAACGGGCATACCTAGCCATCTATCCTGGGTACCCCATCTCCCAGGACCAATCAAGATATAGGGTGTTGAGGTTTTTACCAAACTTTTGTTAATTCTACCAACTTCCTCTGCAATTTCAACTGTTTTGGATGAATCAAAGCGCTCATGAGGAACATAAACGATATCTTGAATATTATCCATCGATTCATTTCCCAACGCCTTGCTGGATTTAATAAAAATATTTTTGGGATCGATGTTTTCATCCCAAAGAATCTCACTAAATTCATGCGAAATTACAAATGGTCGTATTTGAAGAAGGGTAAATGTAGGAGGTTCTTTGTTCTCCGCATCAAGTACTACCGCAAACTCTACCTCTACAGCGCAACCCATCCCTCTACTACCAATATCCAGAATGTCTTTTAGGATAGATGCAAGTGGAAAAACATCATATTTCAAAATTCCTGAAAAAGTAATAAGAGGTGGCCATTCATCTGATAACCCATCCCGGATAACTCCATCAATCCTGTCATATGTACTGGAAATGAAATTCAGCGTGCCATCTTTCCTGATGTCGCCTATTTTCAGTTTTTTCAGAGTGATATCGTCTTCCCCCGATAATTTGAAGTTTTTCTTTGATGTGTCCAAAACATAGAGCGTTTTCTGTGAATTTTCAAGAACATCTGATGGCGTTGAAAATTCGGGCATAATTTCAGGATATCTTGGAGAAAATCTAAGGACCTTCTCACCCCCAACGACAGATTTGCCAAGGCCTACCGCAACACTTACAATACCGTCTTCTGCAGATTGATGCGAAACTGGATAGAAATTATAGGATTGAGCAACACCTGAAAACGTTGGATAAAAGCGACCGCCATAATCTTTACCTACCATCTCTTGAATTAGCACAGCCATTTTTTCTTCTTCAGTCTTTGCAGCAGTTGATTCAATATAAATTCGGGCGTCCTTGAAAAAAACCGATGCGTAAACAAGTTTTATTGCTCGACATAATTGTCCCAGTCTAACCGCATCATCCCCATGATTATTAGGAAGCATATATGTTGAATACAAACCCGCAAAAGGATGATTTTGAGAATCTTCCAGAAG
>CAYLKT010000193.1:0-2220 GCA_964384305.1 uncultured Thermoplasmatales archaeon
TTCAGAACTTCAATTTCCATTTTACTTTCAGAAGAATCTCCCAAATTGTCAAAAACCATTAATTTTATTGTGTAATTTCCAGCCTCTGAAAATGAATAAATAATGCTTTCTCCATAAAATTTCACACCTTCAATCTCCCATTCAAATTTTATAATTTCACCATCTAAATCGCTTGATTCCAAACCATTCAAAACAAAGAATTCGCCGACAAAAACTGTTTCATTTTTTCTTTAGTTTACAACTTACCCTCTAATCCCCCTAAACCCACCTTTCCTCAGCATTGGTTATCAAATCAATAACACTTCTTCCAACTATCCTAAACCCTCTTTTTTTCAACTTTTTATTCCACAGAGAATCTTCACCCCAAATAACTGTAGTAACTGAATATTAATTTAATAAAACATAAAAACCTACCATCAATAGGGAATATAAACACAAAATATATATAGGTGTAGTTACTATACCTCTGCTGATAAAATGGCAGGCTACATTTTCAAGAAAAAAAGCCACGGCAAAATCTATTATTACGCCGGAGAGAGCAAGCGAGTTGGCAAAACCAGCAAGAGAATATGGGAAATATACCTCGGAACATTTGATAAAATCGTAAGAACAATGAGCGAAGGAATCCTTCTCCCGGATGAAACATCATCAACACCTTATGGCATCTACTCCGCATTCGTCGAGATTGCAGGAGAAATTGACTTTGTAAACATCGTCAACAGCCTCTTTCCAAAACGCAACCAGGGTTTATCAATTGGCGAATATTTTCTCTTTGGGATACTTGCCCGTCTAAGCAAACCTGCCACCGTAAACTCAATACAAGACTGGTATAAATCCAAAAATATCGATAAAATATACCTAATTGACCCGAAATTCTTAACCGCTCAAAACTACTGGAACAACATGGATTCTCTCGATTTGGAAAAGGTAAACGAGCTGCACCATTTGCTGCTAAAAAGCATAAACAAAGACAATTCCATCCAAACATCATACATCTATTTTGACCCAACAAATTTCCACACATTTATCAAAACCTCAAACGAAAAAAGCACCATCCCTAAGACTGGAAACAGCAAAGCAAAAAGATATGAATTGCGGCAGGTCAATCTTGCCTTAGCGGTGACAAAAGAGGATGGAATCCCAGTATATCATAAAACATATCCCGGCAACATAAATGATGTCACATTTTTTAAAGAGAATCTTGATTCTTTTATTAAGCATATAAAAAAGAACAGCCCAAATAGAGACATCGTGGTTGTGTTCGACAAAGGGAATAACTGCATGGAGATTTTTGAAAAATTGTGCGGTTTCAAAAAGCCAAAGATAAAGTTTATTGGCAGCCTCAGACCAAGCACTCAAGAGGAAATATTCAGTATACCTGTTAAACAATTGAGGGACAGCTTTACTACGGATGCAGGCAATGTTGTGCAATACAAGGAAATCCGTGTCAATGCTTATGAGAGGAGGTTTCGTGGTGTCTTGACATATGATGAGAATACATATCGAAAGAAGCAGAATACATGGACGACAAATATGAACAAGATATTGAGGGAAATCATAACATTTCTCGAAAACAAGCTAAATGTTAAAAAGTGGAGAGAAAAGGAGGCTGTGGAGATAAAATTAAAAGAAATGGTTTCGAAGAAAAAAATGAAGGATGTAATCTGTTTCCAGGTTAATGGAGATTATGGTCATCTGTGGGTGTCACTTTATTGTGATATCGAGGCTGCTAAAAAGATGATGAATTGTTGGGGAAAAACTTTGATATTTACCTCTTGTGAAAAAGTGGATATTGAGGAGATAATAAAGGGATATAGGTTAAAAAACAACATTGAAGAGTGTTTTAAGATGTTGAATAATACCTATCTTCTCTCTGTAAGACCCATAAATCATTGGACTGATCAGATGATCAAAGCACATATGGCAACCTGTGTTTTTGGGCTTGAATTGATACAGATTATCAGGAAAAGGTTGAGAGATGCGGATATCAAGATGTCAATAAATGAGGTGTTTGAAAGACTCATGGAAATTCCGTTGGTGAGGTTATATTACAAAAATAAGAAAACCGTATTTAAGGTGGGCTCGATGGATAAGAAAACTAGGAGGATTGCGGAGGTGTTAGGTGTGAGATTGCGGGTGTGATGTAGTTACCAACAGTTCATGCTTTGGGGGTTTTGGTGGAGAATTTTTGATTTGTCGGAAATAAGTTGTAAACTCCAG
>CAYLKT010000194.1:0-2154 GCA_964384305.1 uncultured Thermoplasmatales archaeon
ACAACTTTTATATAATAAATTATATATACTATAAATGATAAACATATATTTGTACAAATAATGCATTGTTACAGATATAGTGCTAAAAAATGAAAGGTGAGTAGTTTAAATGATAAAACCATCAAAAAAATCTTTTAAGAAATCAGGCAAATTTCTTAGCATACTGATTGTGTTTCTGCTGGTCTCTTCTGTTTTTATTCCTGTAGTAAGTTCTATCGATCTTTTCAACAAAAATGAAAAATCGGAAGAAAAAAGCTTGCTTAAATCTTTTCAGGACAGAAAAACAATACGTGAAAGGATGCAGGAAAGACTTCAACAAACAAAAGAAAAAATAGAAAACATGGCAAATAGGTTAAGAAACAGACACAACACTATTGAAGGGCCAACAGTGACTCGTTCCAAAAATACATTGATAAATACCGTACATGTCCTTTCAGAACTTAGCAATTTGGATTCATCTACTGCATTTTACGTTAATTATAACGGTACTACGAAACAAACTGAATTGAAATTCCTTAGAGATGCAGTAATCGATATAAATGGAGATGGTAAAAACGACATTAGCGCAAGATATTTTGTTTATCCTTTTATTGTTCTACCCTTTTCATTATCGATTAACTTTAAACTAAAAATTGAGAAATTGGAAGAAGGTTTTAGCGAACTAGATGAAAACGCTTATTTTGAGGCTTATGCAGAACTTTTCTTGCCAGGAATATTAAGTGAAAACAACACTGGAGATCGCATTAGATTTGGTTACGAGTCTTTAGAAAATGAAGAAATACCTGGTAGCTGTGATGTTACTTTTAAATTCCTTCCGCATCTATTATCTTTAACAAAAAAAGCTGGATTTAGACTTTCTCTCTTGCCAGATATAGGCTCAGCGGGCAACTCAGATTTAAATCTAATTTTGAGTTATGCCGACATGGATGGTGAAAACGTTTCATCAGAAGATAGCTTTAGAGTTGTCTACAGTCCAATTGTTGCAACAGAAATATCTATCGAAAGGAGTAGAAATGGTTTCGGATTGCCTCAATTGGATTTTGAAAGAAAGCGTTTTACCAGTTCACTTGTTGATTTATATTATTCAAGAACACAAGGAGAGAATTCAACATATTTCTACGTTAAAAACTTGCCAGATCATGTAACTTTTTCATCAAAAATAGGAAAAGAAGGTTTAGTAGAATTTGACACTCATGGCAAAGCAGCTGATGAAATCGGTATCTGTGATGATTTTATCACCCCAGTAAATAAGATTTATTTCACTGGATTAACAAAGAAAGCAGGTATTGAATGGAATTTTGCTTTACTCAAGGATGGAAAAGCCAATGCTAGCATTTATACAGAAGGTTCAGGTGTTGCAGCCAATGCTCATTTAGTTGGATCGGCTGGAGGGATACTGGACTTTGTTGCGGCATCTCAAAGTAATATAGACTGCTCTGTAGACATAGATCTGCCTGCGGGATATGCAATGTTGAAGAGAAGTACTACGGATCTCTCATTAATGTTGTCTGTGCTTGGTGCAAATGGCAGTACACTTGTTGGTTCTCTCGATATAAATAAAGTAGAAGATGAACCATTTGAAATAATGTTTGGTGATATTGCTGATGGAGAGGCAGAAATATCTCTTGCAGGTAAAAATCTTGATATTTCCAACTTGGATATAACCATTCATTCAGAATTGGCACCAATGGAAGGAAATTATACAATAACCATGGATCGTCTTGTGAAAGATAAGAGCGGATCTATAAACACCTCTTTATCCTTAGATAAACATAGTGGAAACATATCTGGGTATTGTATGTTTGACATAGTCAATGGCGTAAATATCACAGATTTGTCTCTTAAATTCAATAATTTTGTATTCCATCGAGGAAACATAAATATTGGGGGAAATTCAACACGGTGGTATAACTTCTCAATAAATGGTACGGTAGAGTGGCATGTCGCAAATGATTTTTCTTGGGGAAATGTATTAATCAAGGCAGGAAGCTTTGCAAACTTTGCCTTTGACTCTTCGTACAGCAAGTTGGGTGAAGAATACTGTACGATTTCAGGTATGATTAGATTGGACTCCCTAGAAGATTCGTTTAATCTGTCTTGGCACACGGTTGATGGAAACCTTTCGTTTTACGTTGATGGCAGTGGAGCTGCAGG
>CAYLKT010000195.1:0-2100 GCA_964384305.1 uncultured Thermoplasmatales archaeon
TTTTTGAATTTCCTTCTAAATGAATCTGTAAAAGTACAGTCCACTAACAAGCAAACACATCTATCTATATTTCTTAAAGCAAAATCACTTGAATTAGAAGGAAAAAAAATAATTCATATGGAAGTAGGTGAACCAGATTTTTTACCGCCACAAATTGTTAAAAATGCACTTGAAGAAGTTTATGATAAAGGATTTTTCAAATATGGTCAAGCAAAAGGAATTCCTCAATTTAGAGAAGCTCTTGCACAACACGTGTCAAAAAATTTCAAAGTAGACATAAAACAAGAAAACATTATGGTTAATCCAGGAGCAAGGTTTGGAATTTTTACTGCAATTAACACTTTACTTAATCCAGGAGACGAATTAATTGTCATTGAACCTGCTTGGCCTGCATACAAAGACTGTGCATTGTATGCAGGGGTAAAAGTAAGAACAATCAATACAACTTTAGAAGAGAATTGGGAGCCATCCATATCTCAAATTGAACAAACAATTAATTCAAATACAAAAATGATTGCTTTGAACTATCCAAACAACCCTACTGGAAAAATTCTATCTAAAAAATTGCAAGATGAAATAGTTAATTTGGCAATAAAAAATGACCTATACATACTCAGCGATGAAATTTACTCTCAATACGCATATGCAGATTGGAAAAGTGTACTTTGTAATAATTATGAGAAAAGCATAGTCACTCAGTCCTTTTCAAAATCACATGCAATGACAGGATTTAGAATTGGCTACACCATTGCACATCAAGATATCATTGACAAATTATCAAAATTTGCAGCATTGTGTCTTACAAATGTTTCAGAACCAGTTCAATACATAGCCATGAGAGCATTAGAGGCAGATACCTCGGATAATACTAATACAGTACAGCGGAGATTAGAGTTATTGGCAAGAAAAGCTAAAGAAATGAATCTTGATTTTGTGGTCCCAGATGGAGCCATGTACATTTTTGCCAGGGTTAATCAAGAAGGATTTGACGGAGTACAATTTGCAAACAGTCTATTGGATAAAGGACTGGCAGTAGCACCAGGAGAAGGATTCGGTAATTACAAAAATTTTATTAGATTATCAGCATGCCAAGATGAAGAAATACTTACCGACGGAATGAATATACTAACCGAATATGTGAGAGATAATCAATGAAGAAATCAATTACCGTTATTGGCGCAGGTGGACAAATGGGTCAGTGGTTTTCAAAATATTTTGCTAGTAAAGATTTTCAAGTAACTGGATTCGATGAAGAAAATAAAATTAAAGGAAAAGACATCATACAAGGAAGTTCATTAGTGGGGTCAATTCTAAAGGCAGATTATGTAATCTTGTGTACACCTACTAGAAAAACCCCGGAGATTATTAGATTAATTGCAAAAGAAATGAAGAGAGGAACATATCTGATTGAGATTTCCTCTGAAAAAACAAAGGCAGTAGTATCTTTAGGAAAGATGCCTGCAAAAATCAATCCCATATGTATTCACCCAATGTTTGGCCCAGGAATAAAAAATATCAAAGGACAAAACATCATTTCCGTTCCAGTAAAAGATGCTAAAAAAGAGCTAACTGTTGCAAAATCACTTTTTGAAGGAGCCAATTTTGTAACCATTGATGCAACAGAACATGATAAAAAAATTGCAGTAATTTTAGGACTAACTCATCTCATGAATCTCGTTTTTGCAAACATTATTTCAAAAGATGAAAAAATGTCCCTAACTGAAAAAATGTCTGGAACTACATTCAGAGTTCAAAAAACTCTTGCAGAAAGCATCATGACAGAGTCCCCAGAATTAATTGAAACAATTATTGCAAATCCAGAAATTAGAAGAGTTGCAGAAGACTTATGGAAAGATGTAGGTAGACTCCTCACAGCTGTTCAAGAATCAAAAACAGAAGAAGTGGTTAGCTACATCAAGGCATGTCAAGAAAGACTATCTGCTAAAACGGATCTAGATGCATCCTACAAAAGATTAACCAAAATGGTAAATGCTGTTGAGAAGAAATAGCAAACATGCGCTCCACAAGAATAGTTACTTCATTCCTCAAAGATAATGATAAATTTCTTTTTCTAAAAAGAAGTAACAAAGTAAAAACTAT
>CAYLKT010000196.1:0-2074 GCA_964384305.1 uncultured Thermoplasmatales archaeon
GTACATTGAATTTATTTAAAAAGGTTATCTAGTCGTCATCAGGACAGGTAAGTTCACGAAGTTCTGTGTACTTTTTATCCATAGCCTCAGCATGCTTTGAAACTTGATTCAGATCAAACTCACTTTTTGAAAAATACCAACGAATTGGAACCCAATGGCCAATGCCGTCCATATCATGAATCATTCCTTTATCTGCCTTGACATTTAGTTTTTCATCAAGTGATGTTTCCTTTATGGTAAGACCCCTTTTGGTTTTATCCTCCAGTATGATATCTGAATCGCCATCTTTGATGTAATAAAAGGAACCTTTCTTTAAAACAGGAAGGTCTAGAAGCAATTTATTTTTCCACAGGATTTCCTATCATGTTACCCCATTCAGTCCAAGACCCATCATAGTTTCGAACTTTGGAATAACCAAGTAGATACTTTAAAACAAACCAACTGTGTGATGACCTTTCTCCAATTCTGCAATAACATATTACATCTTTATCTGGTGTGATCCCTTTTGGTTCATAATTTTGTTTAAGCTCATCTACGGTTTTGAAAGTCCCATCAGCATCATTAACTGCAGTTGCCCATGGTATGTTATTTGCTCCAGGAATATGTCCACCTCTTTGTGCATGCTCCATAGGATATTCGGGAGGAGCAGTTATTTCTCCTGTAAATTCTGCAGGAGATCGTACATCAACCATCACAGTATCCTCTTTATCCAAAGCTCTGCTAACATCAAACAGGTAAGCACGAAGTCCCTCATCTGGAGGTTGCGCAATGTAATTGGTTGCTTGAAGTTGTGGTTCTTCAGTGGTGTACTCTCTATTTTCTAATTCCCATTTTTTTCTTCCACCATCCATAATTTTGAGATTTTCATGTCCATAGATTTTGAAAACCCAAAAAACAAAAGCGGCAAACCAGTTGTTAAAATCACCATAAAGAATTACTTCAGTATCTGCTGTAATTCCATTTTTTGTCATTAATTTCTCAAATTGTCGTTTACCGATAATATCTCTAGTTACAGGATCATTGATATCTCGTTTCCACCAAATTAAACTGGCACCGTTGATATGTCCTTTTTGATAGCCATTTACTGGATCATAATCAACTTCAACTAATTTTCTATTTTCGTTTGGAGGATTTTTAGACATCCATTCTGTATCAACTAAGACCTCAGGGTGTGCGTAACTCATATTATTTCATGGATTTTGTTTCATACTTAATTGTTTTTCCAAGAAGTCACACGAAAAATATCATTTTTAAGTAAATAAAAATCAGAAAAAACGCTTGAAACTTTCCAAAGTTGCTATTGTTAGCAAAGTGGGTTCAAAAGAATCTGAAGAAACTGCTAAAAATGTGGCAAAAAAATTTCTAGCAAAAAAATCCAAGGTTTACACCATAGCCCCAATTGAAGTCGAAGGAGCCAAAAAGATAGATTCGCTTGAAGAATTAAAAAAAGAAAAATTAGATTTAGTGGTAACTCTTGGAGGTGACGGAACAACTCTTAGAGTTTTTAGACATTTAGACAACGATACCCCAATTCTTACAATAAATGTAGGAGGAAACAGAGGAATACTTGCCGAAATTACCATTGAAGAAATAGATGAAGCAATAAATCAAATGTTAAAAGATAATATCTTTTTAGATAAGAGGATAAGAGTCGTTGCCTCTTGCGGAGGCAAAGAATTTCCTCCTGCTTTAAATGAAATTTATATCAACAGAACAAATCTTACAAAGACAGCCGAAATTGAAATTAAATTTCAAAACGATACAGTTAAGCAAAAAATGGATGGAGTAATCATTGCAACTCCAAGTGGCTCAACAGGTCATTCATTTTCATTAGGTGGACCCATACTCCACGAAAGTCTCAATGTGTTAATTATTACACCAGTTGCTCCGGTGTATAGATTAGAATCAATTGTTGTGCCAGATGAAAAAATAGAAATAATATCTTCTCATGATTGCAGCATAGTTATGGATGCACAGGTAGTAAAATCTGCAGGGTACGAAGAGCCAATAATTATTAAGAAATACAAAAAACCAGCAGTCTTTGTAAGATTAAAGAAAAGAGGGCTGAGACAGA
>CAYLKT010000197.1:0-2030 GCA_964384305.1 uncultured Thermoplasmatales archaeon
CACTGTCGGTATCTTTGTCAACTTCTTCCAAAGAAATATTTACTCCAGAGATTCCCTCTAAACCTCCCAAAGGTTGAGCCATTTCTATAATAGATGGCGCGTGAGGTTTTAAAACATCCAAAATAATACGTTTTATGCTTGTCAATTTTATTTCACATCCAGCAAATATCACAAATCGTTAATAAGTCTTATTGTTTTTTAGTGATATTACGGAATTCCTCAAGTTTACCATCAAGTTTGGCATTCATATGACCAATTGCATTTTGCAATTCTCCCTGAGAATTCGTTTCATAAAATATCTTCAAATTTTCTAATTTTAAAACCTTTCCGCATCTGATGCATTTTGTTGTTTTATATGATAGATCTACGCCTTTTGCTCTTTTACATTTTGGACAAACAACTACACCAAATTTCATTTCATCCCAAGTAAGCTGACCTTAACTAATAAATATAACTATGTTTATTTGGGTCTGCAAAACCCGCCTTAGCTCAGTCTGGCTGGAGCGGCCGGCTGTAGACTCTATGGCCGTTACCGGCAGGTCCCCGGTTCAAATCCGGGAGGCGGGACTATTTTTATTTTCGATGAGGATACGGTTTGTTGAAAATGCCTTTAAAAAAAGCAAAATGCATACGTGTGCCGATAAAAGATGGAGAAGATGTTAGAAAATATCTCTCCGAAAACAACTTTCTAAGAGAAGACCTAAAGATCTCTAAGGATGATAAGTTCATTTATTTCCCCTTGAAGGATGATCCTAGTTTGTCCGAGTTAAAAGACTATTCTTTCATAGGAAGAGAATTTCAACAAAATCTAAAAAAAGTAACATCCTACAAAGATCTTTTAAGAAGTTTGCCAGAGAATCTAAAGAATGATTTACCAACATCATTCGACATAATTGGAGACATTGCGCTCATAAAGTTATCAGGCGAACTACTAAATCACAAAACAGAAATTGGTAAAGCATTACTAAACTCAAATAAGCACATAAAAGTAGTTTGTTTGATAGACCCTGTGGAAGGAGAATTAAGAACGAGGCCCGTTGAGATTATTGCAGGAGAAAAACGTACAAAAACTACGCATAAGGAATATGGCCTGGATATTAATCTAGATATAGAGAGAACATATTATTCCCCAAGACTTGCACAAGAAAGAAAGAGAGTTTCAAATCTTGTTGAAGATAACGAAAGAATTGTAGACATGTTTGCAGGAGTTGCTCCCTTTTCAATAATGATTGCAAAAAATGCAAATCCAAAGATGATCTATGCAATAGACAAGAACAAAGATGCAATCGAATTTGCAAAACAGAATGTTAAAAGAAACAAAGTCCTTGACAAAATTGAGTTGATTTGCTCAGATGCAAAGAGCATTCCCAACATTGTAAATGGAAAAGCTGACAGGATAATAATGAACCTGCCATTTTCGGCCTACAAGTTTTTTGATGTTGCCTTAGAGATTGCCAATGATTGTTGTGTAATTCATTATTATGACATTATAAAAGAGGAAAAAATTGATGAAAGAACAGGCTATCTTAAAAAAATAGCAAAAAATCAAAATTTTACTCTGAGCAACCTAGTTATTAATAGAATAAAGACATATGCACCAAGAGAGTTTTATATGTGCATTGATATTACGGCAGAGAAAATGCCGATGTAGCTCAGCTGGAAGAGCAGCTGACTTGTAATCAGCAGGTCGGGGGTTCAATTCCCTCCATCGGCTTAATTTCTGTTTTTTCTAAGTATAAATGCAAACATCAATATACCTAGTACTAACAAAATCATCTCAAACCCTGGACTATCATCCTCTTCAATGATTACTAAAGCATAGGTTGTTGAAATATCGGACGACCCTTCTTCATCAGTAACTGTAAGTGTAACACTGTAATTACCTGCCTTTGAGTACATGTGACTTGGGTTTGCTTCAGTTGAATTAGTTCCATCACCAAAATCCCAAAAGTAATCAAGAGTGTCATATGGGTCCGGATCAAAAGTATTTTTGCTACTGAATGAAATAGACTCACCTAGATTTATTGTAT
>CAYLKT010000198.1:0-2008 GCA_964384305.1 uncultured Thermoplasmatales archaeon
AATCTATATCCTATAACAACCATCATAAATTCTCTTTCGGCAAATTCTTTGTCAAGATTTCTATCGCCGGTATCGACCCTAAGTATTGGAGTTGATACTAGTTTTGATGGCGTTGAAATAATTACTATGTTATCCAATCCAATTTTTCTTATGACTTTTGGACTCAATTGGAGATTCCCCCTACCAAGTATGAAACCTTGCGCCCCAATTGGACTGAGAATAACTTTACAATCCTGGTATTTTTCTAGTAATTTTAATATCTGCGCTTCGTTAAGATCATTTTGAACTGCCTTTTTATTATAAATTGCATCTACTCCGAGTAATGTATTTTTGATCTTCATTTTTTTTGCAATGTAATTAATAGTTCCGCCCGACCCAAAAAGATAAAGATACTCTGAATTTTCTTCAATTTCATCAACAATATGCTCTGTTAATTCGTCTTTTATGGCATCATCAGATATTGATTCGTAAACTGACTTTCCAACCTGAATGTATGTAGGTTCAACAATCCCTTTTGCAATACCAAATAATTTGATATTCCACTCGCCTTTTCTATACCGTTCTTCATCAAGATCCATTATTTCGGAGTCGCCTATTGTTAGCGTTTCACTAATGAATTCATGCAACATTTTTGCAGCAGCACTTGTATTTACTGCGAATATTCCTGAATGCATCTTCACCCCTGAGGGAACACCCAAAATCGGTATTTTAGTTGAAACAACAGAGAATACATCTCTTGCAGTTCCATCTCCACCACAGAAAAGTATTATATCCACATTTTTCTCTAAAAAACACTTACAAGCGTTTTTTGTATCAAATGAATTAGTTTTACTTTCTGAAGCACTATACACAATTTTTAAATTTTTTATACTTGAAGCATTGAGTACATTTTGGCCCATTTCTCCAGAACAAGTCAGCCATTCAACTTTTTCATGCCCTTTGTATTTTTCAAAAAATTCCTTAATCATTTCTTCCGCTTTTTTTGGTGCAACTGGTTTTGCCCCAAGCTCAATTGCTCTATCAATTACTCCATCAGTACCTTTTAGTCCTACCTTTCCACCCATGCCCGCTACAGGATTTACAACAAACCCAATTTTTGTTTTCATTTCAAAAGGTAAATCAGAATAAAATATTTAAAGACCATACAACAAATTCAAAAGGATAAATGATGCTAGCAGATTACTGCTAGCATGAAAATTCTAAGTTTATTTCTTTTTTAAATATGGAAGACCGGTTCTTTTGTTGACACCAACTACCATATTATCAGGTTTATCACAAGGTTTGCCACTTTTTGGTGTTCTCTTACTAAAGAAATAAATCGTCTGTATTCTTCCGCCTTTAAGTTCTACATCTCGCGTATATAAAGTCCAACCTTCATGCACAAATACCATATATTTTACCTCCAAGAGTTGGAATGTTTATCTTTACATTTATAGTTTTTCCTTATTTCCTCCTTACCCTAGTCTCTAATCCCAATTTCATTGATTGTAAAGACTGCTTCACCCTCAGGCAAATGCGGTGAATCGATAAGCCTTGCAATTCTTTTTGGACCCTTACTTTTTCTCAGATAAATTCTAAATGTTGCAGTATGTCCAACAATATGCCCCCCAATAGGTCTTGTTGGATCCCCAAAGAACGCATCTGGTTTCGCTGACACTTGATTTGTAACGCAGACCACACCGTTGTTTAGATCGCTCCATCTTAAAAGATTGTGCATATGTTTGTTTAGTTTTTGTTGTCTACCTGCAAGTGCCCCCCTTCCAATAAACTCCGCCCTAAAATGTGCCGTTAATGAATCCACTATAAGTAGTTTTGCAGGAGTTTGTTTGGAAAGCCTCATTACTTTATCAACAAGGAGCATTTGATGATTCGAGTTGTATGCTCTTGCAACATGAATCTTACTCAATACATCCTCAGGGTCTAATTCATATGCTTCTGCCATTTGAATTATTCTCTCAGGTCTAAATGTATTTTCTGTATCAATAAAAAAAGCCTCGCTATTGAGCCC
>CAYLKT010000199.1:0-1998 GCA_964384305.1 uncultured Thermoplasmatales archaeon
GCTCATATTGATTAAAAACATTTAAGATGTAAATAATTTGGTTGTCGTCCATTTTTATCTATCCTTAATCCTTGTAATATATTTTATTATTTCTCTCCTCTTTTCTTCCAGGACAACCTCGAGCATTTTTGATGTTTTTCCTTTAATTCTTTCCTTATTTAACTGCACTTTCTAAAACTCCGGTAGTCTGTTTTCTGTTTCTCCTCTTTTGCCTAAAGTATTTTTGTAAATCTACTGTAATATTTTCTTTTTTACTTTCTTTTCCTGTTTTTGTTATTTTTACTAATCCGAGAATAGGCATATACTTTTTTTGAAGCACTATTTCTAATTTTTCCGGATCTTTTTCGTTTTTCAACTCTTCTTCCATATATGTATAAAATTCATTCTGTTTATCTTTGGCTTTTAAAAGCTTATTTTCAAGTTCACTTTTTCTTATTTCCAATGGGGCAATTTGAAGCGAACAGTTTTGTGCATCAGAAGAAGAGGAAAGATTTTTTACGACGTAATACACAATAACAGGGAAAACAAACATACCAAAAGATGCTAAAAGCATTATAACTGGGTTTTTGTTTATTGTAATAGCTGGCATGAAAGCTACATATAAAATAAAAAACATAATAGCACTAACACAACCAATATGTGTACCGGTATCGCCATTTTTTTTTCTTTCTACCTCTTTTTTTAATGCATTAATTTCATTTTGTAATTTTATAATCTCATTTGACAAATATTCAACTGAACAATATAATACTGTTTTTAATCCTACAAATATTTTTCGAGCTGCATCATGACAGTCAAAAAAACTTCCTCTTGCAATAAAAACTTTTGCTTCTTCTATTTTGCTTCGAGCAACCTTTAAGTTATCAATTACGGGAATATTATAATATGATTTTGCTCTATTAATTACTCTGGTTACCTCTCCTGACTCAATAGTTACTTGATTCTGAGCATTAATCTGTAATTCCTTAAATAGTGATTTCAACTGTTCTTTCATCACATCAAAATCTTTTTCTGAATCTGCTTTTACACAATAATATTTATCTCCCTCAACAATAGCCTTTTTGAGATGCTTGATTGCCTCATTATATTTACCAAGACTTGCACAATATTGTGCGTGCTGGTAATGTGCTTCATAAAAATCCGGGGATAATTCAATTGCTTTTAATGTTGCATTATAAGCTTCTTTAAAGTCTTTTTGAAGATATTTTACTAATCCTTTATGAAGAAGAGAGACGCTAGTATAGTATGAGGATTTTGGAGTAGCATATTTTACTGCCTTCTCATAGTATTCCAAAGCTTTATCTTGGTCTTTCTTTTTAAACAGATAAATATTCCCTAAATTCTGGTGTATGGTAAAATCATACCTATTTTTCTTCTCAGATTCTAAAAAATCTTTAAGTGCATCATCGATCCAGCCATTTTGATAAGCGTATTCAGCTCTTTTTTTTAACTCCTTAGCTTGGGTATCTAGCGGTGCCTGGAGCACTTTTAAAATATCTTTAAGCACTTCTCTTTCTTGTTCAATTTGCCAGATTAATTCTGTAAACCCCCAGTCAAAAGTAGCCTGAAGTTCCTGAAAACCTTCAGTTATCTCTCTAGTTGCTATATCTATTTTGTCCGCTATCCGATATTGACTAACAATAATAGCATTTGCTGCTTCAACTTGGGATTCTATTATTTCCTCAGTTTGAGCAGATATAAAATTAGCCACGTCGTCTCTATTGGTTGTAGCTATCCATTGTCTTGGATGAATAGTTTGCCAATTATTAATCCTATCTTCGAAAGATGTTAAATCATTAGACATTTTAATTCCTCCTTTTATGTATAACAAGGGACGTTTATTCTTTTCACGCTTCAATCCTTCCGGAATCAATCCATTCTTTTATTATTTCTCTTCTCTTTTCTTCCAGGACAACCCAAAAGTTACCGGACTATTGACTTGATACGCCTTCCCTATTTAAGAAAATGGGAGGTGCCCTTAATTATTTCCATAAAGTT
>CAYLKT010000200.1:0-1986 GCA_964384305.1 uncultured Thermoplasmatales archaeon
TTCTTTGGAATATCTCTGCCAATTCGGTGATTGTTTTGCCTTGAATATACTCATTTTTTAGACGAATGTCCTCTTCTTCAGTCCATTTTGCATACGCCTTTGGATATTCACGGCGTATCTGTTCAACATCATATGCCTTAGACTTACCTCCCCCAATCATAAATTTAAAGGCTTTGTTGAGTCCATCCTTAAATGCAACGAGATGCCCTTGAAAGACCATGACTCGATTATGCCCGTGAGATTTTCCACCAACTTGTTTTGACTCGCTGATGACCAAATATTTTATCCCGTCGGCAGATTTTTTTACATCAAAGAAATATGTTCGGCTTCCGGCCGGCACTTTCTCAGAGAATAATTCCCTTCTTTCTATAGTCATTATATCATTCTTCCTTGAATGGATTTATGGCGTATAACGTTCCGAGCATATCTGAAGTCCAGCTATCAGGTTAGATTTGAGTAGAGTGCTGAAGGTACGTAGCCAGATAAGCTCTGTTATCTGATGTTCAAGACCATAAATATGTGCCATACAACTTAAAATCTTCTTGACCTTGAAATACTTTTTATTCTTTGTTTCTGATAATCCAATATCTTATCATTTAAAGGATGGTTAGACTTTACTTTGAGATGGGTTAATGAGACAATAAATACTTGATCGTTCTCTTCAATTATAGAACAAACTATTCCTCCGGCATCTCCGGAATCAAATACCTTGGTTATCTTTAATTCCGTGTTTATATCCATATCTTTTCCTTGCTTGCGAAGAAGTTGCTGTAATTCTTTGGCTGGATAGACAGGAATAGGCAAATAACTTTTCATTTCTTCAATTAGTTCCATGTTTTCCTCCTTTATCCCTTAATACACATAGTCTTGAATTTTAGATAACGTTCCCAGCACATGCGAAGTTGCGAACGTAGCGAGCAATTTCCCAAGGGGCAAGGTCGAAGACCGTAGCGTATGTGCTGTGTTATGTGAACCGAGCAAAGCGAGGGGAGTGAAAGTGTTCATCCTCTTAATTATTTAATCATCTTAATAAATTCTCTTGTTTTTAATACTTTGAATTTTAAAGCTTCTTTTACTTTCTCTTTAAAAAATCCTTTATCACCAGAAACAAAATAAGTATTTTCATGCTCATCGATCATTCTCAATGCAAAAATAAATATTGGTCTATCTTCTAGGTCATCAATTAATCTCTTTGCTAATTTAATTTCTTCTTCATTTAAGTCAACTAATTCATGAATATATATGTTATCATAGGTGTCTAATAACTCTGAAACAAAAGCGAAATCCAAATTTTTTCTTTTAAAAATCTCTCTCATTTCTTCTAAAACATAATCTACAATGAATATGGAACATGATCCTTCATCTGCTAGCTCAAAAAGATATGCTTCGTTCCCCTTTCTATTATATGTTGCAGAGAAGAAAGTAGAAGTGTCTATAACTACTTTAGCGGAGTTCTTGGAATTTTTTTGCAATAATTCCACCAGCTACTTCTTTTCTCAGCTCTTTTAGTTTTTTTGGTGTGATTCCTTTATTTCGCAATTGTTCTTCCAAATCTTTTTGAATCATTTCTCGAATAGCAGTTCTAATGACTTCACTTCTACTTTTGTATAAACCACATTCAACTTTTGTATTCAAGTATTCCAATATTTCTCCAGTGATTTCAATACTGATATTCATGTTATCACTTTTTATATAACTATTAGCATGCTAATAAACCTTCCTATAAAAATCATTGGTAATCTAAAAAATTTTTGAAGATTAAAATCAAGATTAGGTAAACACTTGCATTTCATATAACGTTCTGCGTGTTTGCGAAGTACCGAAGGCATTTGCGTGAGCACCGAAGCGAACCGCAAATACGCTGTTATCTGAAGTTGTGCTTCATATTTCGCACCCTTTTTTTACAATCTTTTTCTTTTTTCCACCAACAGTCCATTCTCCTTGATATATGTCAACATCAAAGCCAGATAGTTCTATGACACGTTG
>CAYLKT010000201.1:0-1974 GCA_964384305.1 uncultured Thermoplasmatales archaeon
CTTAAATTTTTAAGATTATTTTTGGACACTTCTTTGAAGATATAATTTAGATTTTCCCGATTACTTTCTATTTTCAGATTATTATAAAAATCAATAAATATTACATCAGCTCGTTTCTCCGTCCATACATTATTAATTTTTTCACGGTATTTCTTTTGAAGGGGGTTATCAATCATGGGAATAATTTTTGGATAAAGAGTATGCAGAATTTTGGTAGTAGTAGACAAAGCAATACCATTAATCTTTGACAACTTCTGAATAACAAAATCATTCAATTCTTTAATATGCTTATTTCTTTTTTTCTCTTCCAGGTCTAAGAACTGCTCAAGATTATATTTAAATATATTTACACTCTTTGTTTTTTCAGTTATTGTTTTACATTCTAAAAGTACTTCTTTCTTGATACGTGCGCCAATTTTATTTACATCCTCAATTTTTCTATCTTCCAGGAAATCGTATTTACTATAAAAATCATTTTGGTAGCAGTAACATTCGATTAAAGTAATTGGTTCAGGAATCTCAAATGGTATTTTTGAGAATAAAAAGAATTTCATCTTAAAACCTCATAATTTTTTTAATCCTTCTGCTCACTGTGCTCACTGTAGTATATTCACGCCAATATATTTTGCACTCCATTTGTGATATTGCAAGACCCTCTATTCCCTCTTTTTTTTTATTTTTAACTTCTGCACTTTTTGCCTATCAATTTTGAAAATAGCCATCTTTAAACTCCTTTCTACCCTTTTGGATTATTCTTAAGAAAATGGGATGTGTTCCTATCTAATTAAAAAGTTACTGAATTATTGAGAATTAACAATCGTCCCCTTGACACAGGCCATTTCAATCAATGGAGGGTAACATTTCAATAGTTTCTTTAATAAAGGAGGCATGAATAACTTTTGCTAATGCCAACGGATATACTTTCCTTTGCTTCTCATAAAGCGATGTTATCTCTTCTGTTATTATATGTTCCTCGCTAACTAATCCTGCAATAAATTGTATTGTTCCAATGTGTGTTGCACCTCCATATGTTCTTGCTGTTGACTGAACAAAATATACTGGTCCACCACTATTTCCTTTAAATACTTCAAAATCGAACAAAAAACTCTTAGTTTCCTTAGCAGGGACAATAGGAAAAGAGGCTATTTTACCACTACGTAATATTGGAAAACCTGCTTTGTTTGCTTCTGCAGAAAATGGATAGCCAAGGCATAGCAATTCGTCACCTGGATGAATCTCAAATTTATTAAAGGTTTCGTCATCAGCAAGGATGCTAATTGGCAATAAAGCTATATCAATATCCTTTGGTAAAGCAACATACATTGCAGAAACATCTACTTCTGGATGATTTATCCAAAGATTTTTTCCTTCTTTGCGAATAGATATTTCCCAAGGTATTTTCTCGTATAAGTTATTAATTTTTTTCCTTAAAAATAAAGTTACTTTATCTCCCTTCATATTTGCAAGCACATGAGTAGCAGTAATTAATACATAATATGCTTTATCGGGATTTTCTTCACATGGTTTTCCTAATATAAAAACTGTACCAATTGAATTTTCTCCAACTATTTTAAAAGTAGATCGCATAAGAAAAGTATTTATCTCAAAAGTTACTTCGGCCATTACAAAACTTACAAAAAAGAATATTATAAAAATTAAAATAAAAATCGTTAAATTAAATCTTTTAATGATTCTAGACATTATTAATACTCCTTATTTGAGATACAACAAGAGATACTCCTCTGCTATATCTCTTAGACTCCAAGAACCCATTGGACATTAAGATCTTTTTCATCAAAAAGACTCTTCGCGGTAGTAGCATCATCTTTTGCAAGGCGTGCAGCAATTTCTCCTGACGGATCAGGATCGTCCCATATCTTATGTTCAAATATTTTCTTGGTAAATTGTCTAAAGTATTCAAATTCCTCATCCGGAATAAAACGGTAGAAAAAGTGCGCCCTCTGTTCATCTGTA
>CAYLKT010000202.1:0-1973 GCA_964384305.1 uncultured Thermoplasmatales archaeon
TTAGCAAGCGTTCCAAGCATTTGATCGCATAAAAATTTCATTTTATCAAACTATAGTGAAATAAAATTCCAGGACCTAATTTTTTGGTTTCAACTAACTCTAATTTAATTTTTCCGTCTTCCTCCCTGATTCCCAAACCGCCCGTCATTGTTGGAGTGTTTTTGCCTCCAACAATCATTGGTCCAACATAGATGTACAGCTTATCGACAAGTTTTTCTTTTAAAAAATTCCAAATTACTGTGCTTCCACCTTCCACCATAAGTGTTTTAATTCCTTCTTTATAAAGTATCTTCAGAAGATCATTCAAATCTACATATCCCGCTGTGCCTTTTTTGGATTTTATTATCTTCACATTATCTGAAAAAAAGTTGTTGCATTTTTCTGTCGTTACAATAATTGTCTTTGCAGCATCATTTACTACAAGTGCATTGACTGGTGTTCTGCATCGTGAATCCAGAACTATACGAATAGGTTGACGAGGATTTTTTACATATTTTGATTTTACTGTTAATTTTGGATCATCAGAAATAATTGTGTTAACTCCAACAAGAACTGCGTCACATTCGTTACGGAGTTTGTACATGCGCCCTATATCTTCATCACATGATATCCTCAGCTGTTTGCCATTTGGTAGTGCTATTTTTCCATCAGCACTCATTGCACAGTTTACTATTACATATGGTCTGTTCATAAAGAATCACTTTGGATAAAGAGGGCAGTCTTTCTTATCTTCAGGGCAGATATTTTTAGTTTTACACGCTGGTCCTGCATTTTTGAAAATTATTGGTGCGACCTTTTTTACTTCTTGTAACATTTTATTTGCCAGTTGTCTAATCTCCCATTGCGCATGAAGACAACAACGCAATTCAAAGAAGTTCAACAGCGACCGTGCATTCATTGTAACGATAATATTCGTACATGCAGCATTTGGAAGTATAAAACGTGCATCCTCTGCAGGTATGCCCATTTCAAGAAGGTTGTTATATTGCTCCCAGATGTTTTTCATTGTTTCACCATAGGCTTTTTTCATCTTCTTATCCTTTGCAATTTTAGGTGGTGTAACATAGTTAGGTTCAGTTAAATTCACATAACGTTGACTTTGTTGAGCATAACTGGCAATACGATGACGTACAAGCTGATGGGTAAGACTTCGGCTAACATCACTTATTGCAAATGTAAAAGAAGTGTGTTCTATGACACTTGTATGGCCAAGCTTTAATACTTCTTTTAGAACTGCATTTAGTCGTTTTTCTGGTGCTTTTTCTAAATCTTCGGGTTTTGATTTACTGTGAGTTAGCATCCCTGCCATGGCAGGTATTTTTTCAGGATTTGGAGTGGAGCCAATAAGTTTTACATTCATCAATTTCCCCAAAGCTAAAATAGAATCCCTCTTTAATATTTATCTTATCAAAGCTGCTTTGAGAGAAAAGTTAAAACGAGAGAGATGAATAAGAAGTATTAAAGTTTGGCCAACATGAAACTTGACCCTAAAGGATATTTCCTTATCAGAATCAATCGTGGCAAGAATTTGATAGAGGTAGGGTTCTGTAAATACGAGGATAAGAAAGTTATCAAGATCTGGGAAGACAAGGACTCGAACGCACTTTTTGATAGGATTAATAGTAACTATATCTCACTTGAATCTCATAAACATTACCTGAAGAAAGAATTTGCCAAGGCTGGAATGTGTCTTGATGATGGGTCTGAATATGTACAAGAATGAGAGAAAGAAAGCTGAATGCAGACAGCTTTCATATGAGGGAAGGAGTAAAAGAATGAGCGCAGAAAGTAAACCTTGCAACTGAAACTGCTTTGTGACGTGGCCCCATTTTTCTCGCATTTTTTTTACTGCTACAGCTTATTAAATTAGCAAATAACGTTAACTAAGCGAAGTCTTCAGACAACATACCGCACAGCAATTAAAACCATAAGCTTTTAAAAAACCTTGTAATTAACATCAGTTGGTGAATGAG
>CAYLKT010000203.1:0-1971 GCA_964384305.1 uncultured Thermoplasmatales archaeon
GTTCTCTCCGGTCATCGGGCGAAGGTGCAACAAGCTCTAAGACTTTTCTTTCGATATCATCGGACAATTGGTTCATTTATGTATCCCTGATTAAATGATTCAATAAGAATATTACTACAAGATCAATTAAAGCACCACAAATTACGTCAGTAATCCAATGAATTGCCAAATAGACAACCGACAAAATAACAGATACCATGCAGAAATAGGCGAAATAGGATAATTTCTTGTTTCCTGCAAGACGGACAGTCCATGCTATTAGAACTCAATCATTATAATTTTATATCTATTAGGGTTGTATAGATAGGCCCTTTTGGAGTCAAATCACTTTTCTTTAGTTTAATTGAATCAACTCTAATGTCAACAAACTGGACATCTCTATATTTTTCGATTACATGCAAAATTTCATCCTTCCCATTAGCACTTTTAACACGTGCAATTGTCAGATGGGGTGAAAACCCTCTTTTTTCCTTTTTGAATCCTATCTTTGAAAGCTGTTCATCAATCTTGCTTGCAATAACTCCTATGGGCTCGCCTTGTTTGATCCCTATCCAGATAACTTTTATGTAATTCTGATTTGGAAAAACACCAGCCCCCTTTAACTGAATATTGAACGGATCGATTCCTTTTACCGCATCTTTCATTATTTTATCGATTTCATCTATCCGAGATTCATTTGTATCTCCCAGAAACTTAAGTGTGATATGAACGTTTTCTGGCTCTACAAACTTTACATTTGCACCTGTTTCTTTGATTTCTTTTTCAAACTCCAATAACTTTGGGAAGACATCAATATCTACAGCTATAAATCCCCTAAATTGCGACATTTAATCACCTCTAGTTCTACATTCCAAATGTTCTACTTCTATAAAACCTATGTCCATTTTTCTAGAAAATATATTCTGCCCGCATTTTTTTTTGTTTATGATAACAAATGTCAAATAACCTTTATATCACAACAGACAGAAAACCTATGTCGTGGTGAAAAAAGTGAAAAATATTGTTTTTAAACAAAGAGTCAAGGGCTATATAGACTTAATTCGTCCATTTACACTTCTTGCACCACTTCTTGTGTCAACATGTATAATGATTGCAAGTTTTTTCTATAATGGAGAAACAAGCAATGTATTTTCAGTACTTCGAGGTACAATAATTCCTGCAAGTTTTGCTTTAGCTGTATTAAACGGGGCATCAAATGCATTAAATCAGGCCACTGATATAAAAGCAGATAAAATATCGAAGCCATATCGTCCCATCCCAAGAGGAGTAATAGCCACAGGCGAGGCAAAAATAATATCGATTATTATGTATCTTATGGCATTTTACATATCTGCAACCATTGGCATCATGTTCAGCGTCTTTATTATCCTTATAGCAGTTTTTACAATAACCTATTCAATTCCACCCAGAATAAAGGATGTCTTGTTTTTAAATCAGTTTTGGGTTGCAATACCCCGAGGATTACTTGGGATACTAGCATCATGGAGTGTTTTTGGTAATCCTTTACAACCACTACCCCTGTCCATTGGCCTTATTGCAATGTTCTTTTTGATTGGTGGATCAATTACAAAAGATGTAACAGACAGTTATGCTGATAAAAAGACAGGTACCCGTACACTAGTTAATACATTTGGAGTAAAAAAAGCAGCATTCATGGCACTACCGTTCATGTTTTTCCCTTTTGTCATGATTCCACTAATGATTAGCAGCGGCATATTGGAGTCATATTTCTGGCTACTGACATCCCTTGCGGTACCGGGCTACCTAATATTTTATTTAATGATACGTGAAGATAAGGGAAGTAAATTTCTGGAAAATACTTCTGCGTGGACACTTATGTATGTCACATATTTTGTCTTTGCATCCAGTTTTTCGGCTCTCACTGTGCTTGGTTCAATCATGGCATAATCAAAAAACCATAGTTTCTCCAAGTTTAACTTGGCATTTGCCCCAATAGTTTTTTTCTCATCA
>CAYLKT010000204.1:0-1961 GCA_964384305.1 uncultured Thermoplasmatales archaeon
TTTTTTAATTTTTCATAGTAGTTAAGACTGCCCGTTTCCACAAACTCTTTTATTTTTTTTGAAAGTGCATCTCCAACTCCTTGGATGTCTTTTAATCTATTTTCTCGTACAACATCTTCAATGTTTTCCTCAAGTGCCTCTATTGTCTGGGCGGCTATCCTATATGCCCTAGTTTTAAAGAATATTTCACCTTTTATATCCATTATATTAGCAATTTTATAAAGTAACTCGGCAACTTCCTTGTTTTTCATTGCAATTATCTCTCAATGTTCAAAATAGATTAGGGCCTTTACTTTATCCCCATCTTTTAAAATTAGTTTATCCTTTAAATGGTAGGGTGAAATAAATTCCAAAATATTTGAATAATGACTTCTAAACGGAAGAACTATTGCACCTTCAACACCATTGATTTCTGCATGAAAACATTCAACTCCCCCAAATGTACGATTTTTAGTTTCGAATTCGTTAATCTTTATCGCATCATAACATTTCAGGCGTCTTAATTTGTTTCTTTCAACATATTCAATTTCAATATTTAACGTTCCAGGACATGGTACAAAATTCAGTTTTTCCTTAAATTGCTTTACATAACCTATCTGTTCAGTATAGTATCTACCTTCACCAAGACCAGATACAACTTTTCCTTCAAACTGAATTCTGTCTGTAAATTCAAAAATCTGTTGGTAATAAGAGTGTTCTTGTTCTAAAAATTTTGTTCCATTTGTTATTTGTATGAGTTGTTTTTTAATGCCTAGTTCTCGAGTGATCATCCCTTCTTTATCAAGTTCTAATAGATATCTTGAGGCTGTTTGTTGACTTGTTTCTAATTGTTTTGCCAATTCTTGCGAAGAGATTTCAATTTTATTGTTTATTGCTCCAAGAAGTGCTAGCTCTTTTAATGTTTGTATAAGATATGGTTTCATATCAAAACCTTCCACAATTAGCCTCTTATATCTGATGCTAATTTTTTCCCTTCTTCCGTCAAGACATACCTGTTATTCTTTTTTTCTAATATGCCTCCAGATATGAAGTCATCTGTAACTCTGATTGCAACGTTACGTATTATACGATGCTTTTTAGCAATTCTTTCTATGTTTGTTTCTCCAGACGCAAGTTCGTCAAATATTGCTCTTCTAAATTTGTTCGAAAGTATATATCCTTCATCCATTGAAATACCAATACCTTAATTTACAACTTTCACATAAAGTTTTTCAATTATCATGTTTGAAAAAACTTTGTTGGTACTTGATTCGGAACAACTCATCGAGAGATCCTTGAGAAAAACAAGAAAAATTAAGATTATTGATAGAGATGCAGATTTTAGAGCAAAAAAAACAATCATGGCTAGAACTGACTCTTTTGCCACAACGATAACTACTGCCCTTGAAACCTACGTAAAAGAGTTTCCTTCGATTGACAACCTGCCATCCTTTTATCAGGAATTAATTGACATTAAAATTGATATAAACAAACTGAAAAAATCTCTTGGGGCTGTTGACTGGGCAAGAAAGACTTGCCAGATGATATATACGACTCAGGCAAGATCTTTGCGTAAGTCAAAAAAAGTTGATTTTTTGAAACAGAAACAAAAAGAGATATATGGTAGGATGTCAAGTGTTGTACGGCAGGTGAATAAGGAACTTACACTGCTTGCCGAAGCTCAAAATATAATGAAAAAATTTCCACATATACAAGATATTACGACAGTTGTGATTGCAGGTTATCCTAACGTTGGCAAATCTTCTCTTCTGAAATGCTTATCTGCAGCTAGGCCTCAAGTTGCCCAATATCCGTTTACGACAAAAGAAATTTACCTTGGACATATGGACAGGATGGATGGATTCATTAAAAAACGTATCCAGGTAGTTGACACACCAGGCCTTCTTGACAGACCTATAGAAAAAAGAAATGATATTGAACGGCAAGCTGTAGCGGCGCTTGCGCATCTTGCAAATATAATT
>CAYLKT010000205.1:0-1939 GCA_964384305.1 uncultured Thermoplasmatales archaeon
GCACTAATCTTTGGATTTTTTTGTATCAGTAAAATAATTTTCTCCGAACTTTTCTCCGAACTTTTCTCCGAACTTTTTCTTTCTTGTTCCCAAAATGCCTCTCTTTGAACAGATGCATCAAAAGTGACAAAAAAATAGGATACCTCATCTCGTAACTCAACAAGATTATCATTCTTTTTACATGCTTCTTGAATTCTTCTAATGCCTGTTCCGACTCGTTCCATAAGATAGGTTCGTGAAAGAAGATCGGCAAGTAATCTATTCCTTGGAAAACTCATCTTCCCAAAATCCTTCTTTTTCAATGCAGGCACTACTCCACCAGGATTATTGATATAGATAAAATCCTGAAGTTTTTCAACAGCCACCTCACCACTCTCAAAATAATCACGATGGATCACTGCATTCACAATCGCCTCACGATATGCATCCTGTGGGAACTGTGGATACTCTTTTCGATATAATCCTTTAATTTCAAATCTAACGGGCACATGTTCGTCAAGATAATTAACAGCAAACTCAATATTTCCAATAATTCCCTTATCAACCTCTTTTTTATCAATGATGTTAACTCGGTCATCACCCTTAAAAAGAACACAACGAATTCTTGAACTCATTATATATTTGTAAGGTTTTTTAGCAAAAAACAACGCACCAGCATTGGTCATCCCTTTATCTGTTAAAACATTAAGACTTCTCAATATCTCTTTTTTACTAAGTGTTTTTGAAATACCGGCAATCTTCAAATAATGCTCAAATTTATCATCATCAAAATCAGAAAAATCAAAATTTTTACATATCTGCTCATCAAAACGAATCTTATTCTCTCGAACGCTAAACTGAATGATTTCATCACGTATCAGTTTCTGGGAATTACAGCCAAGTCTAAGATAAAAACCATAAGAACATTGATATGGTTTATCATTTCCTTCTGGGACGTTAACAATCAAAATATCATTATATTCCTCTAAAATTAAAGGAATTTTCGGATTACAATTATTACCAATATCAACAATTTGAGATTTTAAACTATTATCGACAGTTATACCTTTAACAACATTATCATCATCAATACCAAGAAAGACCCTTCCACCAGATGCATTTGCAAATGCTACAATTTCTTTTACAACATTTTTATGAAAATTCTCTTTAAACTCAACAAATTGACCTTCGCCTTCTTCCAATATCTGGTTTAACTCATTTTGATTCATATTGTAAATAGCCCCTTTTACATCAGGCAGTTTTGTAAACGTATTAACTAACGGAATTATTTTGTTACCATCAGATAATATATATATTCATTAAAAAGATTTGTTCCCAACATTTCAAATTATAATCCTAGTTGTCACATCTAATAAGTAGATCAGACTCAATATGCTTTAAAACTGTAAGAACCCTCCAGAAAAATCGTTTATTCTATGACCATAAATGAAAGCCTTGTTTTTCTAATGTTTCCAATATTACTTTCTCTACCAATCCACGCAACACCTACAAAAGAGGAATTGGAAAAGGTTGTAGATGTTATCAATAAGGCTTACCAACGCCTCGGTAAATAAAACCTAACTTCTCACATTCTTCCTTGTTATATGCATTTCTTCCATCAATTATTACTGGCGTTTTCATTTTCTTTTTGATTTCTGTTAAATCCAAGTTCAAATATTCCTTGTGTTTTGTAAGAATAACTATTGCATCTGAATCTTTTATCACTTCATCGAAATCAGATGTAAATGGATATTCAAAATCTCGTACATATGGATCGTGAAGAACCGGATTTGCACCTTTTTTCTTTGCAATTTCATAGAATGGTTTTGTAGGAGTGTTTCTTGTATCATCAGAGTTTTCTAAAAATGCCACACCTAAAACTGCAATTTTTGTCCCTTTCAAGTTTTTTCCAGCTTGTTTTAGTCCGTCTTCCAGAAGATTAACCGTGTGTTCTGGCATG
>CAYLKT010000206.1:0-1927 GCA_964384305.1 uncultured Thermoplasmatales archaeon
CTTAAAAAGCTAACCACAATCTCCTTTTTTGCTTTAAATATAGTATGGGGAATCTCTTTTTTATCGGATTTTACATTTGTCAAACCAATGTTAATCAAAAAATCAACAATCTGTTTATAATATATACTTAACTCGACACAATGAGATTTTTTAAGTTCTCTCTCATACAAATGGATATTTTCAAATTGACTCAAAATACTTTGCTTCACAAGTTCATAGAATTCATTATCTAAATCTAAATTATTAAACAAAATCTGGTTATTATGAAAACTACCCTCAGAAACAAGAGCCCCAAGTAAAAAACCAAGATCTTTATTCATAACCTTTGGTAAATCAAAAATCCGCTGATTATTTGATACATCTGGATAATATGATTGCAATCCAACATCCTTAGTATTAAACAAATTTGTTTTTCTATTTAATACAACATAATCATTGTCAGTTATATTTTCAAGTGCTTTCCATTTAATATGAGGTATTCCCCCATCAATAACCCAAGTTAACACAGGGTGATTAAAGGATCCTTCTAACTCAAAACCTTGTGCTGTTGCTAAATGAATTGTAGGATGTTTACCAGAATTGAAAAATTTAGAAGCTTTCATGACAGCATTCTGATAATTCATAATACTCAGATCAATGTCTGTTTCAACCTCTTCTGAAACATCCTGAATTTCCATCATGCCATCTTTTGTCAATAAAAGAGTATCTCCCGTAACACAATAACGCATCGCAGCAGCACTATCACCATCGACACTACCAAAATTACCCTGGCCATCAACAAGCGGATAACGAAGGCTGAAATCCTGAGCCATACGGACCATGCTATCGTAAACAGCCTGATCACCATGTGGATGATATTTACCAAGTACTTCTCCCACTAGACGAGCAGATTTTTTATAAGAACTACGATTTGTTAAGCCCATATCATTCATAGCATACAAAATACGCCTGTGAACTGGTTTGAGACCATCGCGAACATCAGGAAGTGCTCTACTCATAATAACACTCATAGAATAATCTATGAATGCACGTTTCATCTCTGACTCAAGTGCTCGGACATATTCCTTTTTTGGTTGTTCTTCATCAGTCATAATATCACCCTAAATATCTAAATTAGTCACCTCTTTCGCGTGAGCCTCGATAAACTCACGACGCGGTTCTACTTTTTCACCCATAAGAATAGTAAAAAGTTCGTCTGCCTCAACTGCATCATCAACAGTAACTTTTAATGTCATCCTATTTTCTGGATCCATTGTGGTTTCCCACAACTGGTTTGGGTTCATTTCTCCAAGACCTTTGTAACGTTGTGTACCAACACCTGTTTCGCCCATTTCTTTTATTTTCTCGAGTCTTTCGCGCTCTGTATAAGCATAAATTGCTTGTTTTCCTTTATAAACTTTATACAACGGCGGTTGGGCAATATATAGGTATCCTGCTTCAATAAGTGGTCTCATGTATCTAAAGAAGAATGTTAGAAGTAAAGTACGTATATGTTCACCGTCTACATCTGCATCAGTCATAATGATAATCTTGTGATAACGAGCTTTTTCAATTTCAAACTCTTCTCCAATACCGGTCCCAATCGCGGTTATTAGTGCTAAAATTTCATTGTTTTTGAGGATTTTGTCCATACGTGCTTTTTCAACATTTAAAATTTTACCGCGAAGTGGAAGTATGGCCTGGAATTCACGATTGCGACCTTGTTTCGCGCTTCCGCCCGCTGAATCTCCTTCAACAATATATATTTCTGTTTTACTAGGATCTCGACTGCTGCAATCTGCAAGTTTACCCGGAAGTGCAGATGACTCAAGAAGTCCTTTACGGCGAGTCAGTTCACGTGCTTTTCGAGCTGCTTCACGAGCTCTGCTAGCGGTAACTGTTTTTTCAATAACGATTCTTGCAACAATTGGTGTTTCTTCAAAAAACT
>CAYLKT010000207.1:0-1922 GCA_964384305.1 uncultured Thermoplasmatales archaeon
TAATTTCAAGGGATTTGAATTTAAGTATTAATGAGTTTCTTTTCCAACCAGCCTTGCCAATTTTTACCATAGATAAACCTGAACGATACCCAAATGATAGAAATCTTTCTCGTGATCTTTTTGGATTGAAAAGGAGATTAGAACAAGATGATTCAAAATATGTTGAAGATTTTTTCTCTGAAGAGCTCGATTATTCTGAAATTGGTAAGGCAAAGGTTACATGTTATGTTTTTAAGAACAAAATTGATGGTAGGTCAGCAAAAGAGACAAAAGAGACTATTTCCCGTGAATTTTTTAAAAACAATATGTCTGTCCTATTTTCGATAAATGGACAAGTGCATGGACACTATACATCTGAATTTATAACTCGTTCATTAAAAATGCCACTTTTAAAGAATCATCTGTTAATCCATGTTGATTGTATCAATATGAATTATACTTTCCGGAAAGAGCTTTTTATGGCCTCCCGTGATAGACTAAAAGGCTCAAATGAAACATATAGGCTGAGAGAATTGCTTTCTACAACACTATCAAAAGGAAAACTTCAAGATATTTATAATAAGAGGAAAAACTCAATTTCAATTGATAGCGGCGACACAAGTGATTTGCTAAAAGCTTTTACAAAGTCTATGCCGTTAAATAGTGAGCTTTTCAAACTTATTAAAGACACATTCAAAATTGATCTGCCAAAAGCTAAGAAAGACAAAACAAAAACAAAGACCTCTAAAAAAGAAGAATCAACAGATCATTTTAATCCGAAAAGATTCCCTTCAATATTTAAACTCCATAATTCTGGTACTGAAGATAGGCCAGCTGCTAAGATTCCGTTAGGTGGAATGCGTTCAGTCAAGTTTTCTACTGACGTTGAAAATCAGTACTTTGACAGAACCGAAGAGCCAGGATCACTATCTATTTCTTTATTGAGTTTTAAACCAAATGACACAGAAGGGGGAAATCGGCAAGGATTCCCCAAAAAGCTATCAGATCTTTTAAATATTCAAAAATCTAGCCCTGACAATGGGACTATCAGGATCGGTTTTAGCACAACTGAAGAACTAATGATTAATGATATGGTTCAGATAAGTGCCATTTTACATGGAGCCGGAGAAGAATATGAAGAAAGGTTTTGGGTCCAAATTGTAGATAAAGAAAATCCCAAAAAAGACTCAAAGAAAGCAGATGAGTTCGATCAAGAAAACTGGGGATTACCACAATATAAACTTGTATATGAAAAGAAACGAGAAAATTCACCGTCCTGGGATGAATTGGAATCTTCCAGTATTGAAATGGGATTTCCAATCATTATGCACCCATTAGTTGAAGGTGACCAACTTGATACCATTTATATTAATATGGATAGTAACGTATTGAAAACTTACAAGTCCAAGATTAAATCAATAACTGAAGAACAGATAGAGCTTGCTGATAAAAAATATATCAGTTCAGTCTATTTCCACACTCTTTTTCTATTTAGTATCGCTAAACAAAAAAAGTATGATGTTACTCAAGATGATAAAGAGATCGAATTGTCGGATTTTCTAAAGGATATTTTTTCAAGTTATTATACTGAATTTTTGCTCAATTTCGGAACAGAAGAATTGATGTCTGCTCTATCAATATAATCAGAACAGAAAATATTAACAAGCTTTGAATATAGGAGGATTTTCGGGCTCCTTGATTTATTGATTACTTGCTTTGGGAAGAGAGGCTCGGTGTCACATCTTAACGGGCTGTTGCCCAAACCAGAAAGTGACCACAATTTAGACTCTTGCTAATTTTGGCATTCAATAATTTCAACAGGATAGAAAGGCAATCATCCCGCTATATTTAAGCAAAACCACAAGAAAGGGATTTGGGCAACAGCCCGTTGATTAGCGCATTAGCTGACATCTGTTTAAGCAGATACATTGAAAAAACATGTC
>CAYLKT010000208.1:0-1912 GCA_964384305.1 uncultured Thermoplasmatales archaeon
ATTTAACAGATCATCAAGTCGAGGTTAAAGAAATAGTGACTTGAAATAAGCTTATCTAATTACGTTAAGTTATAGTTGGGATAGTAGGTTAAGTAGAGCCTTCTTATCTTAAATCGCTAATTTAATCGTATACCCATCTCCTTGTAAAAGACTCATTTTCCACAATTTCGTAAAATTCTTTTTCAGATAAATAAGTTGCTTTCTTTAATTTATAGCCATCTCCTGTGTCTTCAAGTTCCTTTTGGGCAATATTCCCTAAATAAATGTAATCATCAAAGTCAATAATTTTTTGATTAACCATTTCTCTTACTATCGATTCTCCATCAGATTGCATCAACAGAGCCGGTGTTTTATCTGAGTCATTTCCATAGATAAAACCTTCCTTGGTCTTAATTGATCCATTTATTATTACATGATGTCCAATAAAAATAATACACTCGTTTTTTTTACAAAATGCTTTAATCTTTTCAGCAGTTTCTTTTGAATATACGAAAAAAATCCAAGACCTTCTCCCCATTTTGACTCAATGCCTAATTAATTATTGTCTTCTTTAATTTAATAAGAAAAATGGTGTAAATTATATTTAAATCTATTCCTTTTAAATTCCGAGAAATTTAGCTAAATCACCCAATTTACTTCGAGGAATTTCGACCCCTGTTATCTTTTTAAACTGTTTAAGAGCCTCAGCCCCCCATCTGGAAGCATCCCAGCTTTCTTTTATCTCCAACAGGATTATATTTTTCTCTTTGCAAATCAGCCGTTTCTTTCTGTCAGCCTCTTTTTGTCGAGGAAGAGTATGCCAATACGTACCCATTGCTTCAAAAGCTATGCCCATCCATTTATCGTCGAGACCTAAATAATCCTTCAAAGCCCTACTCAGGTCGAGATAACCATCAAACCTAAAAGCACCATGTACATAAATCTTTTCTCTAACACCGTCATTATTTATAGTAAAAACATATTTTTCTTTTACCACGGCTCTGACCTGCACCTCTGAGGCAAATTGCAACCCTAAAAATTCTTCTATCTCCTTATGAACTCTTCCTTGAAATTTGGTTGCGTGTTCCCTCGTCTTTTGAAACTCTCTATATTTTGCTCTATAAGCATCGTGGTATCCATCTAATACATCTTTAGCATCCCGAAAGATCTGAGAATTAGAATCGGAAGGTCGATTATCTGAAAGATCTTTGAAATAGCTGAGTAGTTTACCTAGATCATCCCCAAAGCCAAATCCCTCGAAAAGATGGTGTTTTAAATCACCCACACCAGATGCTATTTGAAGTTCTTCAAAATTTAGGGGGTCTCCGTTATTTGTTTCTGCGGTAGCAAAAAAGATTGCTCTTATAACCTCATATTCAATTGTAAAAAAGTCTTTGCCAACTTCTAACCCCTTTCTCGTAGTTTCCGAAACATAAGTTGATTCATGATACCCACCAAAAACATAGTAGTAAATAAGGAAAGAAACGCTCTTCTTAAGAGTTTCTAACTTTTTATTCGATATTTTTAGACCCTTATCGCTAAACGCCTTTTTCGTAAGCTTATTAATTCTATAATCTATAGCTAAAAGTTCAGAAAGATACATACGTTTATTTATCTCTCTCTTTTCAGTTGTCCATTTAAGCTTAGTTACCCTCCCATATGCTGGAGTATCGCCAAATATAAACCACGACAAAAGATTATCTGAAATCGGTAAACCAAACCTTTTTGGAAACATGTAACGCAGATTTTCGATTAACCACGATTTTGGAGCTAAATCCTCGGAATCCTGTTGATATTTACTATGCGATATTGAAAACATACCTTGACCTGACTTACCTGAGACAAGAAGAGAAAATTCTTTGTATTCCCTGATAAAATCAATTACTTTTTTGAAACTCGTTTCTTTTGCCACATCTTTTTCCAATGTATTATA
>CAYLKT010000209.1:0-1911 GCA_964384305.1 uncultured Thermoplasmatales archaeon
AGAATTTTAATAATTACGAGTGAGCACATGGGTGCTGATTTCTTATTGGGTCCTCGTGGTGCCGAAACTTTACTGACAAGTAATATTAAAATTGAAGTTCCAATTGGGAAACCAATCAATAAAGTTGGCTTATCAACTGATTTAAAAGATTCTGTCTTTTTTAGATTTAAGGATGGCTCTTTGGAATCATGTAGAAGGAGCATTTCAGCAATTCTTCTAATCAGTATTTTTACTGATAAGTCACTAATTTACGGTATTTTGCATCCTGATCCGCAGTATGTTTTTCCCATTATGCTTCTTCCTTCAGTTCCATTCCTAAGAATGAAAAAATGGCCTCCTGAAAATAATAATATCGAAATCGAGTGGGTAATTAATAAACCAAAAGCAGAGAAATTTTATCACCGAGAGATAGCATTTAAAGACGAAGAACTAAAAAGCATATGATCTGCTGATGGAGTAGAACTGGTAAAATTGCTGGCGCTCTTTTACCAGCCTTTCACCAGAATCGTTATGTGCTTATTTGATTGATTACGTCTTGTTTAATTCCAGGGGTACGGAAGGTTAATTTATGACACATCTTTCTCTTAAGGAATCAAGGGCGGTTGCTGACTTGGCTCAATTCTTATATGATTTTCTCCCTGGGAGTGGATATTCTAAATGGAAAGGGCATGTGTCATTCAAGACAGTTGCAGTAAAAGTTGGAATCAGTGATTTTTGGCAATCAGGGAGTAAACTCCCAATGATCAACGCACTTCTACAACAGACACTTGAACACAGGCGCCATTTTTTTGAACCATTAATTCTTGAGATTATCCGAGCAGGGATAATTTACAGAGAGAAACAGGGCAATCCATTAAGACCGGAGAACATCGATACTCTTAATGGACTCATTCTGGAGGTGGGTTTCAAGTTTCCTGATTTATGGGACCCTGATTTCAGAAATTCCCTTCATATGGATAGCACTAAAAGAGCACAAGAACTAATTGATCACGCAATGAAAGAAAAAAGGATAAGGGAATCTGCACAATCGAAAAAAGCCCTCCAGATTCTTGGATTAAAAGATCAATATTTCGTACTATACAACGAATCTGATCGCCAAAAAGCCGGACTGGGATTCGAAAAGGTTTTAAACCGTCTTTTTATTTTACATGGGCTTGCCCCCAGGGAACCTTTCAGAGTCGTAGGTGAGCAGATCGACGGATCTTTTGAGCTTGACCATGAAACTTACCTTTTAGAAGCCAAGTGGCACAAGGACCCCGTGCCAGAGGCTGATCTCCTCATATTTCGTGGAAAAATCGAAGGAAAGTCTGCATACACTCGGGGAGTCTTCATTTCTATATCTGGAGTCAGTGATGAGGCAAAACAAGCCATTGTGCATGGTAAGCAACTAACATTTTTTGTGATGGATGGCTATGATTTGACAATGGTGTTGTCGGAAAATATTAGCCTAATTGAGTTTCTTCGCCAAAGGCGTCGCATTCTCGCAGAAGAAGGTTTGGTAGTAGTTCCGTATCAGGAACTTTGGGCTGGCTCGCGTAAAAAGTATTAAAAGTACATAACAACGGACCGACCGAGGACTTGCAAATTTGCTGCTCTTCTTTGCCAGCCTGTTAGACGGGTCGTTATATGGTAAAATAATTTAGGGGAGGGATTATTATATTCTGTCATATTCATATTAGTATAATAAGGGGTCTATAATTTAAAAATAGTTTGTAATTATATTTACATTTGAAGAGGGAACAACTTAAAACACCATTAAAAATTTGAGGATGAGTCAAAAATGTTGGACCAACAAATTTTAAAAAATTTCAAGAAAAATACTGAAGGATTGTATGAAATCCATGACAGATTTTCTTTTGACAATCTTTTCAGATTTCTATTGAATAATAGTTTTGAAGATGATGAAGCTTT
>CAYLKT010000210.1:0-1890 GCA_964384305.1 uncultured Thermoplasmatales archaeon
TGTTTGGTGTGGCGCCTGCTGCAAGTGTTACTGCCATAGTCTCTCCAACAGCTCGGCCAATTCCCAAAATTATTGCTGCGGTAATTCCTGATAATGCAGATGGTATTATCACTCTGCTGATGGTCTGCCATCGGGTTGCGCCAAGGGCAAGAGAACCTTCTTTAAAATGACGTGGGACAGAGCTTATTGAGTCTTCTGCAACACTTGTAATTGTTGGAATTGCCATGACTCCAAGTAGAATTGAACCTGCAAGCCATGATTCTCCTGTTGGCTGATTGAATGATATTCGTAACCAGTTTGTTAGAATGACAAGCCCAAAAAAACCATAAACGACAGAGGGGATACCTGCAAGAAGTTCAATTGCTGGTTTCATAATGGATTTCATTTTTTCTGTTGCAAGCTCTGAAATAAAAATTGCACTACCAATGCTTAGTGGTATTGCAATAATCATTGCGCCAAGTGTTACAAGAAGTGTTCCAACAATTAGTGAAAATGTACCATATGTGGGTATTTCTCCGGTTGGATCCCATTTGGAACCAGAGAGAAAATCCCAGAGACTTACTGTTTCAAAAAGTGCATATCCATCTTTAAAAAGAAAGAAAATTATTGAAAAAATAACAATAATTGCAAATATTGCTGAGATAAAAAGTATTGATTTAATGCTTTTTTCTTTTGCATATTTTTTTGTAAAAGAAATATGAGATAACGAAGAGAGTTTCGAATTCATTTTTGAATTATCACCTGATCGTCCAATGAAAATGGGAGAAGAGAAGAGGAAAAGTGATACTTTTCCTCTCTAATTTGGTTTTTTAGTTAAATTCATCCCAGTTTGTTATTTCTCCAGTATAGACTGATTTTACTTGCTCCACTGTGAGACCATCAACATATGTATTTGTTGGATGTACAATTATTGCTATTCCATCGCTGCAAACTACATGTTCAACAAGACTTGGATAACTATCTTGCTCAGAGGATTTCAGTTCTCGAGATGCCATACCTATATCTACAGTTCCTTCACCAACAGATTGTACCCCAACACTGGATCCCCCGCCAGTAACTGTTACTTCTACATCTTCATATAGTTCCTCAAATTGTTCTGCAACAAGATCAGCAATTGGAAGCACGGTTGTTGAACCAGTAATTGTTAGTGTCCCTGAAAGACCTTCAACGGTTTGGTATGAACCAGTATCTTCTTTTGGAACAAATCCTTCTTCCTCAACAACTGCCTGTCCTTCTGCACTATCTATATAGTTCAAAAATTCAAGTGCTAGACCCGTTGGTTCACCATCTGTAAACATATTCAAATTTCTTGCGATTGGATAATCTCCAGATATTACATTCTCAACAGTTGCTTCAACTCCATCAATTTTTAGTGCTTTAACATCACTGTCCACATAACCAAGCCCGACAAAACCAACTGCACCGGGTGTTTGTGAAACTGTTTGATGTACTGCACCATTTGAGTTTTTTTCAAGTGTTGTTAGTGCAAAATCTTCTTTATCCATTACATTGCTCCAGAAAAATTCCCTAGTTCCCGATGCACTGTCTCTACCGACTACAACAATCGTAAGCCCATCTGGTGTAGATTCTGTGCATCCACTTAGCATTGTGGCACTTATCATTATCGCTGATAGTATTACTAGCGTCTTTATGATTTTTTTATTATTTTTCCCAGTCATGAAAAATTCACCTATGTTTCATCTCATCTAGTCCATTTAATATATACTTTATCTACATAGTCTATAGTATTAAATATGACCAATATATTAATATATAGAACTATAGAAAACCTTAATAAAGCATTATCATTGCCCATTAACAGATTAGGGGGACATCATTTATGGAAATTAGACGAATACAAGTAACAGGCGGATCATCCTACATAATAAC
>CAYLKT010000211.1:0-1887 GCA_964384305.1 uncultured Thermoplasmatales archaeon
GCATATATGTTGAATACAAACCCGCAAAAGGATGATTTTGAGAATCTTCCAGAAGGCTTGAGGATCTAATAGCCAGCGGCAATTTAAAATGTTGCAATATTTTATTAAGATCTTTTTTCAATTCATCACAAATCTTGCCTTGGAGGAATGCTTCTGCTATTTCGCCATCAGTAATATCTTTTTCGTCTAAAATTCTAATTAAATTATTATCTGAGATGAACCGATCGAATTCCAATGTCCCAATTACAACCGTATTTGGAATTGTTATCTTTACGCCCCCATACTTTTCTTCGAGATTGTATCTTGCCAAGATTGCCCTCATAAATGCAATCCCACGTCCCTTTCCGCCAAGAGAGTCACCTCTAAGTCTTGTAAAAGAAGAATCCATTTCGAAATTTTGTCGGGAAAAATCGGCAATGGCTCCCCGCTGTCTCTCCCTGCGACTTTCATCAAACATGTCCACAAGGTACTTTCTTACCTCATCCAAATCTGTAAAATCAGTTGCTGTTAATGGACGTAGTTTCATCGCGAGTTTAAATTCACAACGAGCCATCAGCCAGTTGGAGAAATGGTTTCTATTAATATGAAACTGTAAGGATTCAAGAGGTATTTCTTGAATAGCTTGCTGAAATTCCTTCATATTGGAAGCGCGAGCAATATCAGTTGTTTGAACGTGAACATCCTCTATTTTTTTGTTTTGTCTTGTCTTTTCTAAATGTTTCCCATCTTTTGGCAGTAAGAAAATGAAATCCCCAAATCCGAGATGCCTTAAAAGAAACTGCTGAAAGTCTTCCAATATTGTAGGTGAATTTTTATCCAAAAAATGAGCGTCTATTGATTCAGCTTTTTCTCTATTCCCGGGTATTGATGATTGTAAGAGAATAGGCATGTACTTGTCTTCCTTTCTAACATATTGAACGATGTCATAGCCGGCATTTGGGTCTAGTTTTCCATTATGTTTGAAATTAACATCTGAAATGATACCGAGAATGTACTCTTTATGCTGTGCATATAATGCCATCCCCTCTTCAAAAGTTTCAGCAAGAAGTATTTTTGGTCGAGCTTTCATAGTCAAGAGTCTTTGCATTTCGTTAAGATCTTCGGAAAGAATTCGTTGTGTTTGTTTAACAATTTCAGTTAAAATGAGTGGAAGAACCAAGGAATAATGGTGGATGGAATCCTCAATCATGATGACTACGCGTACGTTTCCATTGATGGTGTCACTTGGGGCATTTCTGTTATCCTCAACAAATTTTATAATTGCAAGAAATAGAGTTGAATCACCTGTCCAGAAAAATGACTTGTCGATACTTCTTTCATCATCTTTTTGCTCAATAAGATTCGCATCAGCACTATCGATTGCTAAAAGAACTACAGGTAAACTTGGACGTGCTTTCTTAATTTTTTTACCGAAATCAAATGGATCCATGCCTATGTTTTTTGACATGGTAATAACCAAATCATATTTACGTTCCTTCAGTTTTGACAATGCCTTTTCGCCTGAAGAAACACGAGTAATGCGAGGCGGAGCGCTTAGAAGCAGATGCTGATACTCCCCAATAATTAATTCAGAAATAAGGCCTTCTTCTTCAATGATAAATGCATCATATAAACTTGAAACGAGAAGAATCTCTCTAACTCTAAAAGGCATAAGAGTGTGATAAATTTGTCTTCGGAGTTCGTAAGTTTCTTCATAGTCTTCTGTTTCCATGGTATATCTCTCGCTTGCGATTTTGTATATGAAATAGCACACCCTAAGATAATAATTTTGTCTTTATTGAGGCTTTGCACAATAAACTGTGCTAATCGTTAAACTGCACAATAAAAAATAATTTTAATCCGTAACTCAGTCGAATTTACGGAATATGATGGTTTAATAATCATCTT
>CAYLKT010000212.1:0-1886 GCA_964384305.1 uncultured Thermoplasmatales archaeon
TCACAATCGGTGCTGTTGAAGGATTATCTGCAGCGATTATGGCATTGGTTGATCCAGGTGATGAGGTTATTTTACCATCCCCAACTTATTCTACCCATATCCGCCAAGTTATTCTTGCCTCTGGAAAGCCTGTCCTTGTTCCAACGATTGAAGAAGAAGGATTTAACTTAGATATTGATGCTATCAGAGATGCAGTAACTCCTAAGACAAAGGCTATTATGTATTGCTCTCCAAGCAATCCTGCCGGCGCTGTCTTCTCTGAGAAATCTCTTCGTCAGTTGGCCGATATTGTCTTAGAAAACGACTTAATGGTCATTACAGATGAGGCCTATGAATATTTTACGTATGATGGCCATAAACATTTTAGTATAGCTTCAATTCCAGAAATGAAAAGGAACGCGGTCAGCTGTTTTACTTTTACGAAAAGCTACGCGATGACAGGTTGGAGAATCGGCTATCTGCATACAGATGAAACACTGATTCCACAAATTAGTAAAGCACATATTCCTTTTGCCATTTGCGCCACGGTAGTTTCTCAATATGCAGCACTTGCAGCATTGCAAGGTTCCCAAGATTGTATTGCAAAATTCAGAGAGCACTACCTTTCGGCTCGTGACGTAATGTGCAAGAGGCTTGATGACCTTAGCTCAGTTTTTGAATATCAAAAACCAAGAGGGTCCTATCTTATGTTCCCAAAAATATTACTAAAAGAAGGTAAAGACTCAACCGTGTTTTGTAAAAAACTTTTGAAAGAGGCAAAAGTTTCAACGACACCTGGAATTGCATTTGGACCGACAGGAGAAGGTCATCTAAGACTGTCGTTTTGTGTACCTGAAGAAATGATAAATAAAGCGTTTGATAGAATGGATATGTATTTCAGATAACTGTTCGATAGAGATGATAACAATACGATGTGCACGGTGTAAACGAAAAATCTTTCGATATGTAAAAATTGGGAGAGGAAGAACATGGCATTGCTGGAACGATCGGATAGTGGAGGATTTTGGCATTCATAGCGGAATGGACATCAAATGTCCCTGCGGAAATCTTATTGGTGTTGATGATGGAAAATGGATCAAAATGAAACAACATACTTTTATACATTCAGGAGTAGCAACAAAATGAAGAGGATAAAACCAGTACAAAATGATCTATGGTGCCGAGTAGCATTATACAAAAAAGTAAAGAAAGGCACATGCACTTATCTTATTTTAACACAGAACTTAAGAAGAGCTACTGCTGTAATGACAGAGATGCAGAAGGCATATATGGTTCCAAAGAAAATTCCACAAGCAGGATAAAGAAAATAGATCGCAGTGACATAGGCTAAAATGCTAGGTGTTCCAAATATCATAGATTTTGCAATACCACCAGCAAAATCAGGGCCGTGTTCCCTTATAGAGATCAGCATCGTTGATAGGAAAATTACTGGAAACACTGAAAAAATCCCACTGATCGCTGCTCCTATGTTCGAGAGTGAAACTGCAATTGCTATAATTGTCCCTGCAAGCAAACCACGAAAAATTATTTTCGTTGGTGTGTAGTGAACATTGACGCTATAGGTTGACGGTATCTCTTTAACCCGCTCAAGTACTATAAAAGTAAAAACGAGTGCTATTACATATATTGCAAGAGAAATAAAAATATTCTGCACATCGAGAATAAAAAGTAGTGATGACAAGAGTACCCATACGGTGAGTGAAATCACAATGGCAAGATACGTAGAACGGTATGAAAGAATTGATAATAAAAATAGAAAAACAACATTGATACCCATTTCTGCAGGAACAACAACAACCGACCTAGACGCAAAGTATACATCTCTGTTGAGGGCAATAAAAACAAATGCTATTACAATTGTAGATGGCAGGGTGCCAATAATACCC
>CAYLKT010000213.1:0-1876 GCA_964384305.1 uncultured Thermoplasmatales archaeon
AGCAGGTGAATCATATATGAAGGATGGCAGGTAAGCAGTATGAAGAACGGTAGATAGTCAGTAACAAATAAAAAAATCTCGTATCTAACCATTGGTAATCTACAAAAGCACCATTGTATGGAACCTATTTACGTATAATCTCTTTTTGGATTTGTCGAAGCTGCGTATGAACACGATTAATGTTTTTGTAAAAATCCTTAGTCGGCTTAAAAAGAAGAAGATTAAGTTCTCTTTCAGGAATTGTTTCAATATCAGGTATACGTATTGACTCTATATTACTCTTATAACGATGATATAAATCAAGAACAAAATCTGTCTTTTTTCGTATTTCCTCTTCATAATCAGATATTATGTAGCCATACTTTTGTTCCAACTTAACTATATCAATGGCATCTCTAAACTTATACGAAACTCGTGTCATTGCAGCTCGAACCTTATCAGTAAAAATTTCGCGAGGATCATAACAATCAAAGTAAACATTTTTTTTATATTCATCCCATTCTTTTCTGTAAAGAAATGCTAGTTCTCTGTTTTCTACCCTGTTAATAAGACTTTTTAGCTCATTATTTTTAAAGGGAAACAAGGTTTGATCGACAAAATTTATCTCAATTTTTATAGTAGCAGGAATCTCTAGTGTAGCAGAAGGATACCTAATGAAAAACCGTACCATCCTTCCACCACTACCTATTTCAACCTGAGAAGCATCTGTTTTATTACCATTGAATTCAAGCCCTAGTTTTTCTATAATTTTTTTTAAACGATCAATGATAATATCAATTTGTTTTGAACATTTTTTCCGTGCTTGACTTGCGCTTTTTCCTTTCCAAAGACCGGTGTCCTTCCATGTAAAATCAATATCCTCTGAAAATCGGTAATATCCTAGATAGGCTTTCACTAGACAGGTTCCACCTTTGAATACCAATCTATCTTTTAAATAATCATCATGAGAAAGATGATACAACAATCGATGAAGATGAAAATCCTTCTCAATGATATCACTCCGTCTGGGATTAATTACTTGGTTGAGTTGATCAAAAAATTCCTTCACAGCACGTCCTCCACTTTTTTCCGAAATGAACGTGGGTACAATGAGAGTAAATCCTTTGCATGTTCAACATCAATCTTTTCCTGATATTCTTTTATTGGCGTCAAAAAAAGGCGGGGATTCTTTGCATCTAAATACTTTTGATAGGCTAAATCTAACACGGTTTTCTCTAGATTTGAATATCGTAACCCATTCTTTTTGATTATTCCTTTATGAAAGTATTTTTCGCTCCTTTTCAGAAACTGAAATCTCGTCTTCAATATAGTGATTACCTTTGTTGTTCTGTATGAATCGGTGAGCACATAATCTATGGTGAAATATTCATGGGTTAAGTTATTGAGTTTAAGAGCGGTTTCAAGTCCAAAATACCATTTGTTCACCTCTTTTTTTCCCAGAGCACCTGCAACCATTTCATAAATCGAAGCGTTAAATGTTTTTTGTTGTCGTTCTTCAAAACTTTTTACATAGAAAAACCCTCGGAGTATCCTTGTGATATATCCTTCTTCTTGGAGATAATACAGTGATCTTTTTTTGTCTTTATCGATTTCTTCTGCAAGTTTCTCAATTTCGTTAGATGTAACTATTTTTTTGTTTTCAATTTGCAAACGTTTCCAAATAAGCGAAGCCGAGTTTTGTGTCATATATACCGATTATATCGGTAGTTATAACATTCATATTATTTATTATTTTTCGTTAAAGTTCCTGAGAAACTCATCACCTATTATCCTTCATAACTATCAAACCCAGCAGATACCTGCCAACATTCATATATGAAATGTATATGAAATTACTCTTTACTTCATTACTCTTTACTTCATTACTCTTTACTTC
>CAYLKT010000214.1:0-1867 GCA_964384305.1 uncultured Thermoplasmatales archaeon
TCCTTGTATAAATATCTTATTTGTTCTCGAAGTTTTCCCTCCTTTATCTCATTATAGTTCTTCTTAAGGAGTTTTGCTAAGTCTTGCTTTAATGATCTTTTGTCAACTTTTGCGAGGAGATAGAATGTATAGAAATGTTCCTTATAGAAATATGTGTTAGGAGGTTTATCTTTTATAGTTGATATCCATTTTTGCGCGAAATTATCTATATTGAAAATAACTTTCTCATAATAATTGCCTACAGTGGTCAGATGGTTTTCTAACTCGCCACGCAGTTTCCTCACGAAAGTGATTAAATTTTTTCGATCTAATTGAACTAAACATAGTACTATTGCTCTTTTTACATCCGTATTAGTTTCTCTGTCATAAAGAGATTTCAGTCTTTCCAACATCCCTGAGTCGAGTTTTGTGCTTCCAATCACAACCAATGCTGCAGATCGATTAAACCAATTCTTTTCTTCATGAAATGCAACAGCATACACATAATCAAGAAGTTTCTTAGGTATTTCCTCAAGATATCTGTAGAGCAAAAATAGATGAGCCTCTTGATACTCGAACTTGTTCATATCAGATAGCAAGAACTTCGCTACTCCATTAATTGTCCTTTTATCAGTGGGAAACAGCCTAAAGTAACTGATTATTTTTGCATTCATCCCCGCATCCGGATTCCATTGTATCTCTTTTATACATCTATTGATCGCTGTTTTACTTTCGATAATTTTAAATCCTGTCAGCAACCTAGAAAACAATCTCCGTTCATGCTTTTCCCATTTTGGTTTCCTAGAAATCTTCGCAAAATGCTTTTTTAACTCCTTTTCAAAGTCTTTTTTTGCTTGAAATGAAATTTTACCTTTTTGGAATACATCATTTATGTTATCTATAGTTGCATTCAGTTCTTCCATCCCGGGTGGAAAGAGCTCTGTTTCAATATCTTTATTCTCAAATATTTGAGTCTTTGATCCCTGAACATTCAGGTAGAGGTCTCTAAGAACGCTATTCATTATAAAAAGTACCTCCCTAGCGATGACCGGGGATTTTGAGAATATACGCACATCATCCATATACCGAATATATTTTATATCATGAGTTTTTGAATACTTCTCAAACTTTTCATCCAATGGTATCAAGAAAATGTTACCTAGGAAACTCGATACATCATTACCTTGTGGGATGCCTCTTCCTAGACGTCGTAACTCCCCGGTTTTCCACACCCATCTATCTAATATTTCCATCAATAAATTTATTGTCTTCTGGTCATTTGGAAACATTGATAAGAGACGACCCCTCAGTATTTCGTGATTGATATTTTCGAAATATGAAGAAATATCGGATACTGAGAGAAAATGGTATCCTTTTTCTTCGTATATGTATTTAGAAATTTCATAAAACTCGGGCCACTCATAAAACCAGTCTTCAATAAGAGCTATTCTTTGCAGAGTTGCCTTCTTTAGAAAAGGAATTTCTTTTCTTTTTTCAAATAACCCAGATTTCGATGCTTCGTAATCTTTCTTTACTCTAAATGAGTACACATCATCAGAGATCTTTTTGTCAATTTTTGGGGCAATGATATTAATTATTGCATAGCTAACAATCCTATCCTCAATCTCAGGCAAAGAGCCTGGTCGAACGGCAAGGGTTGACTTTGGCACGTCTATATGTTTTAAAGGCAATGCTTGATAGTTGTCAAGGGAAAGATGCTCATGAATTATTTTAATCAATTTGTTGATATTGGATCCTACATCGTCATAACCAAAACAATCATGGGCAAAGTCATTTATAGCATCGTATCTTACATGATCCCAAGCTCGGATCAAATTGTCTTCAGAAACAATCTTTACATAGAGCATATTTTTTGCCATATTAACCA
>CAYLKT010000215.1:0-1858 GCA_964384305.1 uncultured Thermoplasmatales archaeon
TACCAACAATGGAAACGGCGAAACAAGCGTAAAAATCGTGTCCGAAAATGATCCTGAAACTTGTAATTTATCCATATCTCCTGAGGAGTTTACAATTCCTATTGGTGAAACAAAACAAATAAATGTTGTTGTTGAAACTACAGAAGATTTTGATAATGAGACAATAGATCTTAAGCTTACTACAAAATCTACAGCAAATGTAGATGTGGCTTCAAAGTATTTGAAAGAAGAGACACATATTTGCAGTATTAAAGTGGAAAATGATGGAAGTCTTGAAGAGGCAGCAGATGGGGAAAACATTTTGCCAGGATTTGAGGTTCTAGTATTATTTGCAGCAATTGCAGTTTGTCTCATTCTCCTAAAAAGAAGAAAGTAATAAAACATCAACTTTCTCTTCCCTTTTTTGATGGCTAGTAATATAGAGCATATAGATAAGCTGTTTAACCTTTTAAAAAAAGAGCTTAAAAAGTATGAATCGCCAGTTGTCACAAAATCAAAGAGAAAAATTGCTGATACTCCTTTTGTTGTGTTGATTTCATGTATTTTGAGTCTCAGGACAAAAGATAAAGTAACTGAAAAAGCGTCAATTAGATTATTAAGTGAGCATGAAACTCCTGAAAAGATTCTTGCTTTATCTGAAGATAAAATTCAAAAATTAATTTATCCAGTTGGTTTTTACAAAACAAAGGCAAAAAGAATCAGGGAGATATCAAAAGCCATCATAGAAGAATATGGTGGCAAAGTCCCAAGTGAATTTGAAGATTTGTTAAAGCTAAAAGGCGTTGGTAGAAAAACTGCAAATATTGTAATGGTTTTTGGTCATAAAAAACATGGATACATACCGGTAGATGTGCATTGTCACAGGATTCCCAACAGAATTGGATGGATGCAAACAAAAACACCAGAAGAAACGGAGTACGCACTCAAGAGAGTTTTGCCCGAAAAATATTGGGATGATTTTAATGATATGTTTGTAACCTTTGGGCAGAATGTTTGTCTACCAATATCGCCTCTTTGTAGTAAGTGCCCTATTGAAAAATATTGCAAAAAAGCGGGTGTGGATAAAAGTAGATGAAAATAATTATGTTGTTATATTTGACTTTATATAGCTCTCTACTTCTTTAATTGACAAAGAGCAATCATCGCTCATCATATCAACAAGTTTATCTCTTTCATCCCAGTTTTCATAATATCTTTTTTGGGTTTTTGAAAGATTAAACTGAATTCCTTTTGCCTCAGCAAGTTCTTTTAATTGTTTTTCAGTCAGTTCGTCTAGTAATTCCTTTTTGATTGACATATTTTACGCCTCTGAGAAAACACCTCATACTTCTAATTATGTTTTCAGCATCCCATTCTCAAATCTATAATAGAATTTGGCCAAGTTAAATCTTTCTGTCAGTGTTTAACTTGAGAAATTATCGATTGGTTTATTAATACGAGATTAGATACTCCTTTTGGATTAAAGTGGATGGGATGCCGGACGATGTTGATAATGTTTTGTCTAGGGATGAGCAAAGGCCGCTAGTAGTCAGGTCCCTTAGGAGAAGCAATATCAGAAAACGAATTGCAGAATATCTTTTTGAGATTAGCCCTAGTGGGAGTTATACATCAGAAATTGCTTATAATGTCAAAACTACGCCCACAAACGTAATCGGTGCAATAAGGGGCATGGGCTCACGTTATAGGGAAGATGAATCTCTAATTAAATTGGATATTGTGGAACTTTCAAAAGGATGTAGTGATATTAAGATATACAAGCTAACAGATTTTGGAAAAGAAATAATAGGTAAACTCAAAAAATAATAAACCTGATACTAAAATACCCCTAATTTTTTCCTATTTTCTTCGAACATTGTTG
>CAYLKT010000216.1:0-1847 GCA_964384305.1 uncultured Thermoplasmatales archaeon
TCCTCGGATCATCGTTACCAAGGATTATGAAAAATCTAATTTTTTTACTAGTTTCCCCCATTATCTTTTTTATATTTGAAAATATTTTATCTTCTACAAATTCATCCATATTTGAGTTAAGTGCAAAGTGATTTGGAAGTAGATCGCCGCCTAGAAAAACAACATCTGGCGTTTCATTTAGGATTATCTGGAATAAACTGTCATAACGTTCGATTTTACCATGAAGGTCCGATACAAACATGCAATCCAATTAAACACCAACAATTTTTCTATGCCGTTCATGGAACCGGTCTTAATAAATTTTTAGCATTTGCGACTCCATTCCAATACTATATACTAACTGGGAGTGCCCTTGAGTCCAAAAAGATTTATATATAAAGGATTGATGCCGTCATCAGAGTTGGAGGTAAATCATATGGTGCAATCATTTTATGAAAGTGTTTTAGAGCAAATAGATGCAACTGCGGAGCGGATATCACTGGATTCGGGAATTCACAAGCTGTTAAGGCAGCCTGAGCGTGAATTAACTGTAAGTATACCAATAGAAAAAGATAGCGGAGAAATAGAAGTTTATACGGGATTCAGAGTGCAACATAACAGTGCAAGAGGTCCCTGTAAGGGTGGTATTAGATATCATCCTGCTACAAACTTGAATGAGGTTAGAGCACTGGCAACATTAATGTCTTTGAAATGTGCTGTTGCTAATGTTCCATATGGGGGAGCAAAAGGGGGTATAACTTGCGCTCCATCAAAACTTTCAAAAAAAGAACTTCAGAGGTTGACCAAGAGATATGCTGCTATGATTCTGCCGATTATTGGGCCAAGACGTGATATTCCTGCTCCAGATGTCAATACAAATGCTGAAACCATGGGGTGGTTTATGGATGCAGTCAGCATGGAGCAAGGAAAAACGGTACTAGATATTGTTACTGGAAAGCCTTTGGAACTTGGAGGATCACTTGGACGAAGGGAGGCTACTGGCCGTGGAGTCATGATTACCACTATTGAATTACTTAAAAAACTCAAAAAGGATCCAAAGAAAACAACAGTTGCCGTTCAGGGTTTTGGAAATGTTGGGTCGATAGGTGCAGAACTTCTTGTTGAGCAGGGCTGTACAGTAAACGCCATCAGTGATGTTTCAGGAGGTCTTTACAATCCGGATGGATTGGATGTACCTGACATCATAAAATATATTAATTCAAAGCCTAGAGCACCACTTCTTAAAGATTACAAACGGAAGAAAGGGGCTGAGATGATAGGTAATGAAGAGCTATTGGAATTAGATGTTGATGTCTTGGTTCCTGCGGCTCTTGAAAATCAAATTCATAGTGATAATGCTGATAATATCAAAGCGGGGATAATTGTAGAGGGTGCAAATGGCCCTGTAACCAAAAAAGGCGATGAAATACTTGCTGAAAGGGGAATATATATAATTCCTGATATTCTTGCAAACAGCGGAGGGGTAGTAGTTTCCTATTTCGAATGGGTCCAAGGCATACAGTCATTTTTCTGGGGAGTTGATGAGGTTAATGAAAATCTAAAGAAAATAATGCTTAAAGGTTTTGATGATGTATGGAACATCTCAAAAGAAGAAAAAGTAACACTGCGAGATGCTGCCTTTATACTTTCTATTAAGAAGATAGCAAAAGCAGTCGAATTGAGGGGAATATTCCCGTAGAGACAATATGACTATGATGTAGTTGTACTTTCCTCTCCTCTTTTTATTCTTAAACGTTATATTTTGCCCCTCTCGATGTATCATAAACTATTAAAAAACCACCTAGATACAGATTACAACAGAAGCTTACCAAGATGTGTTGTAAATGTACGAGATAGTGGAAAAGGAA
>CAYLKT010000217.1:0-1826 GCA_964384305.1 uncultured Thermoplasmatales archaeon
GACCCGCACGCTGGGTGGTGTGGGGGCCGGGGGAGAAAAACCCCCGGCTACCCGATTGGGCAATTTTGTTTATTGAGTAACTTGATCTGCAATGATCTCAAATTCCTCCAACCAAAAAAATATAGCGTCCGCTTTTGACGAGGGCTCAAGCCACCACATTATGTCAGTTGGATGCGCAAGCCCTCTGCCTACATAAAAGGCCATAAGTCTTCTAACTTCAGACATAGTTTCAGAATTAATATGAAAGCAGGCGTTTCTAACAGTTTGGAGATGTTTTGGGGCATTCAACGAAAGACCGAATCCTGTCATCAAAGACCCTGCATTATGCGGAGCTAAAGTGGGTATGGCTCTCAGCAATGCACTTTGATCACCCCAAGTTGGTTCGTGCCTCATAAAATTTACTGTTCTTGAATGATGTACTGTGTTGCCATGAATTGCTTGTTTTGCTTCATAAGAAATTCTTTGCCAAGAATTAAATCCAGTGCGTGGTGGGATTGTTGTCTCGGATCTAGTTGTGGCCCCCATACAGGATTTCATAATAATTGTCCGACAAAACAAACACCAATTCTGCCAGACGTCAGAGAGAAGACTTGTTGATAAATATTTAAATTCCCAATCAGGACGGCTGGTTGTCCATGTATATATATCTTCAGCTCTCTTCCTGAAAAGTGTATGTTTTTTTAACAGGTTTCTGTGAGTTGATTTCATTGAGGATCTAGCACTTCCGCTAAAACTTTTGTTCTTGCCTTTCGTTGGGCTGCTTTAGTCGTAGTGCTGATGGCCTTAACATATTCGCCATAAGACCCCTCAATATCTTTTGTTTCATGTGCGTCAGAAATTTGTATCAATTTATCTATCGTTTCATCATCAATTTTTATGTCACTTCCACGTGAAGGAAAACCCAGGTTTGCTTCACCGTTCGGGATTCCATATTTTATATGCGCATATGCTGAAAAAAAAGAATGTATCGCATATGTTTTCATAATAAAGGTCTTTCTTAATTCGCCGAACTGGCCGGTTATCACTTGAAAAAAATGACTTATAATATCTGAGTACTCTTCCTCCTTGGCAAAAATAACATCATATTTTTTGTAAACATTATTAATGGAACTTTCAGTTCTATTTATTAACCCTTCTTCCAATACAATTACCAACTCAGCAATGAGTTCAGAATCAGCCATGCGTACAATTTGCTTAGTTGTTAGTATCCCAAATTCTTCTAAAATAGGACTGATTTTATCTGCTAGTTCCACTGCAAACCATTTAAACTTTCCTTGATATATGGAATGTCTTTTCTCTGCTGGATTTAACGGAGCTGTATAAGCGTTCATTCTTCGAAACATTTCTAGTAATTGAGGCCTTTCAGCCGCTAATATCACATCGACAGGCACTCTATACATTTGAAAGGCTTCCTGGGTTACTTCATCCAACTTGGAATACGTTAGGCCAGTGTGCTTTTGGGATGCTTTTGATAAGCGAATTTTATCCTGAGCAAAATCGAGAATAGTCTGAAGTCGCTGTTGCCCATCAACAACCTCCATGATTGGCTTTTTTAACGTTCGGTCATAAATCTGATGAAAGTAAAGTTTTGGAAAAGGGTATTTTTCCAGAATTGTGTCTATAAAATAGGTTTGTGCTGATGGAGGCCATATCCCGCCACTACGCTGATAACTGCGGTTAATTCTAATATCTTTCCGTTTAAAACCACTTATGATCTCAGCTATCGTATATGCCGAATGATTAATTTCCATTTGATACCTCTGTTATGCCCAACCGCTATAACCTGCAGCAAGGTGCGGTAGAGGATAGCGGATTAATGTAAAAGA
>CAYLKT010000218.1:0-1824 GCA_964384305.1 uncultured Thermoplasmatales archaeon
CTATTAACCTTCATCACTCTTACCTAAGGAGCATATGAGAGGAGTTCATAAACATTTGTGGTCTTTACCCGGTGCTTCTTTTTCTATTGCTTCTCTTAAACTTATTTTCCCATTTAAAACGTTAAGAGCAGCTTTTTCTGAAATTGTAAATTTTCCATCGGTCAACTTTCTGCTTTTCCTCTGAACATTTCTTATTTCGCCCTTGGTCGGTTCCAAAGGAAGTTTTTGCTGTACTTTTCCCCCAGAGATCGATGCAATTGTCGCAGCAGCATTGCTATCTCTATCAGATCCTCTTTTTTGTTGATATGATGTAGTCTTTGTCTCGTCAACAATTTCAATTGGTATTTCTAAAGGAATTAATGAATTTATTATTCTGTTTCTTGTTATTATCGAACCATTGCCGATTCTAATTATTGTTTGATTTGAAGGATATTCTTTCAAAAATCTTTTTACAATACCTGCGACGTCCTCTGGAGACTTAACAAAAGTTTTTTGCAGAAGTATTTTATCTCCAACAATTGCAATTCCCGGCTCATCACCTGGATCTATCCCAATATAAACCTTCGAATACAAATCTTTTCCAATCAACATTTGTACAGCAAGATCAACGGCATGTTCTACATTATCATATGCATCTGCAGCAATTACTTTTGTGGAGGTTATATTGTGAAGTTCTCTATTGGATGTAAGAATAACACCAATTCTGCTTGGAATATGATGAATAGATGAAAGCGATACATAAGAAATTTTTTTCTTTCCTAATACTTTTAATAAATCGTGATACAAAGAGAAGTCTTTAGTATACACTCCCAAGGTTTTCATCCAATCAAATATCAAGAGTTGTTCATTTATATATTTTGGAAAAGAACCCATGAAATAAATGATTAACGGCAATACTTTAGTTTCTTGGTCATAGTGTGAACAACGGACAATAAAATAATTTGGAAGAAATATTTATATACTGACAAATTAACCCAGCATTAAGGGTAGAATGACTGAACAAAAAACGTTGGCTACGATCTTCACTTTATCGATGGTGCTTATAGTTCTTTGTATGTTAACATTGTTTCTCTCCATTCAATTGGCTTTGATGATATTTCTCATCGGATGTTTTATCGCGTCAATCTCAGTACATACACTCTTTAAAGAAACAATACATAAAGCTTATGAAGAAAAACAAAAAGAAAGAAACGTTCGAGAAATCTACCGGTATGACCAGCTTTTGGATCCTCCTGAGATAAATAACTAGTTTAGTACGCTCTACTTATCCATGCATTTTTTGGTATTTTCTGATAGATTTTATATGGTTCTTCCACCATTTTTTTATATGCCGCATGTTTTATCATACCATTGTCAAAAGACCAGTAAAACCTTCTAATAAATCTCCCTTCTTCCTTGATTTCTTCCCGCCTAGTCTTAAGCAATTTTTCTCTTTGAAGTTCATAAAACAAAGATCTTGCGTATTTGTCTATGGACATATCTTCGACTTCATCTCGGCCATTAAAAATACCTTCAACAGTCTGTGCAAGTTTAACCGCATCTTCTTTTTGCATGTTGAATTTATTCTTCAGAGCTTTTATTAGTAGTCTCTTCATTTTTCCCCACAATGAAATATTTTGTAAAAACTACTTATAAAGCGTTGTTGTACAACTGTCACCCAAGTCTTGTCCGAATGCTTTAAATTCCTTTTTTATATACAGTGCCACGAAAGTAACAGGCGATTATTATGGCAAAACGTGTTTACAATTTTTATGCAGGCCCAGCAACATTACCACTTGAGGTACTTAAAAAGGCTCAAAAAGATCTCTTGGATTTTGCAGGGAC
>CAYLKT010000219.1:0-1794 GCA_964384305.1 uncultured Thermoplasmatales archaeon
ATAGATAAAAGGTTTAGGGGTTTTGAGGTTATATGAATCAGGCAAAAAAAGTATTATTTGTTCTGGGCACATCCTGGGCAAGTAGTTATTACAGAATGGGGCAAGCAGCAAATCTTCTCAGGAAAAGTGGTTTTACTCTGGCTGTGGTTATGTTTGATGGCGTAGATCCGCTAAATCTCACTGTAGAGGAGCCTCAACTTACAGGCAAGGCTAAAATCATTGATTTAAAGAAGTTTGATACTGTGATATTTCAGCTTGTGTGGCATGACGCTTTAATTCATGTTATAGAGATGCTTAAATCCAGAGGCATAAAAACTGTTATGGAAGTTGATGATGATTATTTTGCTCTCCCCTTTGACAATCCAAGTTGGATCAGTTTTCACCCCAAAATAGTCCTGCAAAAGAATTCTAAAGGAGAACTCTGGGGGACCAGATATAAATTCGAGGTGAATACCAAGATAGCTACATTCAAAACTGCTTTGCATTCAGTGGATCTTATCCAAGTATCCACTCCAGAACTTGCCAAAGTATATAGACCTTATGGAGACATCGTGATACTTGAAAATTGTGTAGAGAATGAATTATATGATAAAGTACCCAAACGGAAGAATAAAAAGCCTGTTATAGGATGGTTTGGAACCAGGACACATAAAGCGGATTTAGAAATTACCAGAGGGTGTTATCCTTCTCAGGATAAATTTAAAATGCTCCTTGCAGGCTGGCCTGAAGTGGCAGATATGTTATTTAAAAACTTCACTAATTTAGAGGTTATCCAGCCATATAGAATAGAAGAACTCCCCTCTATAGTTAAAAAGTGTGATTTTGGTATAGCCCCATTAGTCGATAATCGTTTTAATGCAGGAAAATCAGATCTTAAAGGTATAGAGTTTGGAGCTGCTGGATTGCCTGTCATCGCTTCAGATGTGCCTCCGTATAGACGCTGGATAGACCATAATCGCAATGGCTTTCTCGTAAAGAAAAACAAAACCAAATTCTGGATAAGGTACATGGACCAATTGCTCAACGATGAAAAATTACGCCTAAAAATGGGCAAAGAAGCTAAAAAAGATGCCCTAAAAAGGGACATCAAGGCTAATATAGACAAATGGGTAAAAGCACATTTCGTTTAAAGCAAATTATGAAAAAATCCCTAGGAGGAGAATGATGATTATTAAAGAGGACAAACCGAAATATAATCATGCCGAAGCATTCCACCTTATGAATTATAAATGCGAGAAGTGTGGTTATATAGAAAAATTATGGAACAGCAGAGATGGAGTAACTCCTTTTGTTATTGGATGTTCTAAATGTAATGGAGCTGCACAACATGTATATTGGGGGCTTGATGTATGCCTGCCTGATTTTATCCCATTAGCAGGAACAAGAATCTTTGTTGACATCACAAGAGAACAAGCCGAAACAATAGCTCGAAGAAGGATAGAAAGTGCCGAAGGCACAAATTTTGAACTTCCTGCAGATGAGATAGAGAAAAGAATCGGACCTATTATAGAGCATATTTATCATAATGGAGAAGCTCCTCATATAAAGGTGGTATAAATGGAAAAGCAAAAAAATACAATGCCAAAGGATGATTTTTATTATGAGGATGGAGGCATAAAGACAGGAGGAGACTTTCTTGATGCTCTTCTTAACCATCCTAATGTGACACTTATCAAGAAAAAATTTGAAGACACAACATTAGATGATATCTTACCAAAGGAAGGAACTTATGGAAAAGAAAAAAACAAAAACAAATAAATCCTCAGTCAATTTATTTGCTATCGGCTTGCTGAC
>CAYLKT010000220.1:0-1783 GCA_964384305.1 uncultured Thermoplasmatales archaeon
GGCGGGCATTGGGAAGTGAAAGAATGATGGTTGTGAATAAGTTATTGGGCAACAAGTAAGATGGTAAAGAAAAGTTCGGTGAAGGGTTCGGTGAAAATGAGCCAAAATCAAACTTTTAAGCCCTGTGGAGAATTATTGACTTGGATTGTACACTTTTTATATGCTCCTCAAAATATATTTGTATTAGGGGGATGGGTTTAGGATGGAAAAGTTTAAGGATGCCCTAAATTTCCAAAACTTTCCAACTTGACAGATCGTTCAGGTTATATTTGTATTTTTCTTTGTCATTGTATCTCCAACTTCCATGAGATTCTATGGCAATTCCACCCCAAACTTTCTTGGCTTTATTTTTCCTGAGATATTTCTGCAAACCTTCTGCTCGGTATTTCGCATCTTTTGCAGTCATTCCGCTTTTTGTATCAAAAAGCCCAATTGTCCCATCTTTAAATCTTACTATGAAATCAACATAAAATGCTCTTTCTACTCCGTTTTCGTCTTTGTATGGCACAGCAAAATACTTTATTTCATTTTCTCCGTTCTTAAACCACCATTCAACTTTATTAGAATCGTCCAACAATTCCATAAATACCTGCTCTGGCTGACTAGGTTTCCTTGTATAAAATGGCTTCATTATCGAACTTGAGTGTGATTCTCTTTTGTATCTGCTATTGTAACTTATAATAACAGGAACTTCCCATTTTGGAACTTCTTTCTTTTCTCTTTTTTCGTTAATCTGCTTAACAACATCGGTTTTATATCTCTCTTTTGATAGGTTGATTATATCAACAAATGCCTGAACATTTTCTTTGCCTAAAGCAATCCTTTGAACTCTTGGATCAAATTTCTTTAGTTTATATTTTTGAGTGAAGAATTGATAAATAGCAGTTTTCATTCTGTCGCTCGAATCTGATGGTGCATAAGGCGAACAATTATCATAAATAAACTTATCAAATCTCTGCTGTAATTCGGCTTCGTTTAACTTTACATCTATCTGTCCTTTGTGTTCAATCTCTCCTGTTTTATCAATATCTACAATTTTACCATCTGCAATAATTGGACTTACTACTTTTGATGGTTCAAGATTTATTTTATGCTTTAAATTTGTCTCAGTCGCCGTATTCACAAATATTTTAGCGAACTCGCCAGAAAGTCTTGTTCTTTCTCTTTGCCTTTTTAGATAAATGGATGGTAATTCAATATTTTTGTATTTCGTATTATCTCTTTTAGATTCATAAACCGTAACATAATCTTTTGCGTAATCCTCTGTTATCTCAATATTCGGAAGGTTTGTAAATACAAAGCCTTTATTCAACTCTTCATGGTTGCTATAATACTTTAATTCGGGCATTCTCATAATTCTGCCTATTGTCTGAATTGTGAAAGTAAAACTTTTTGATTCCCGGAAAATCACCAAAATACATGCTCTTGGACAATCCCAACCTAACGCTATCGCTTGTTTGAAAACTAATACTTCTGCGTCATCATCGTTTTTTTCAATATTGGCAAGATTCTCGGTTTTTTTCTCTGAAAGCCACACAGCAAGTTTTCCGCTTTCTTCTGTAATTTTAAATTTGTCCTTTAGAATTTTAATGACTTCATCTTTTTTGCTGATTAAATTACTCTTTTCATCTGGAAGTTGGATTAAAACGAGAGGATTAATGTTTGTTCCTTCTTTTTTGAATTGTTTTTTTAATTCCTCTCTTTTCTTTAATGCCTGTTCTATTACAACCTTAACTCCGTCAAATCATAGGGAACATATAATTAGCAACTGCCGTATAAAGCA
>CAYLKT010000221.1:0-1773 GCA_964384305.1 uncultured Thermoplasmatales archaeon
ATGGGCCTTACACACTTTATACAAGAAAAGTTCACTTAATGCATGCTAATCGAGTGATAGATATCTACTTTTTTAGTAGCCATAAACCAAAAAGCGGTACACCCTGTGCTATGCCAGAGGGCTATGAGGTTGGTGTAAACCCACGAACTAAGATGCATTATCTTCAGAAAATTGGTAAAGTAAGACCTTTCAAACACGGTGATTACACATTATATACAAGAAAGATTCAATTGAAAAACGTAGACAGAGAAATTGATATTTATTTCTTCAGCAGTTATAAGCCAAAGAGTGGAAAACCATGTCCAATGCCTGAAGGCTACAAAGTCGGAATCAACAAGAGATCAAACATGCCCTATCTTAAGAAGAAAGAAACCAAAAAGGCAGAAGAAGTTAATAGAAAACCATCAAATGTAATCTATGTAGTAAGTAAACCACAACCCGGGGAAGTAAGAGGCGACTGGGCAGTACGCAGTCACGGTAAAATATTCAGTCATCACAAAACCAAAGCTACAGCTGTCAAGGAAGCAAGAAAAATAGCTAAACAGAAAAATGCTACAGTTATGATTCAGAACACTGATGGTACTTTTAGCGAAGGATTTAAACCAAGAGCTAAATAAAACTCTTTTTTAATCTTTTTTTTACATTTTATTTTTTAAAAATATAAGTTATGTTTCTCTATAGCTCCATTTGAGGGTCTGTAGTGTAGCTTGAATATCACAGAGGCTTTCGGTCTCTAACCTGGGCTCAACTCCCGGCAGATCTGTTGGGACTATTCATATCGATCTGGAGAGTTTTTTATTGAAAAACTTTAAATACCATATTTTGTATTACATATCAAATTGTAATGGTTATAAACAAGAAATTATTACAATATGGGGTTTAGATGTTTGAAAAATATGTAAAACTGTTAAAAGAAAATTCAATAAAAATTACTTCTCAACGCTTAGGAATATTGAGGTATCTTGATGAAAATAGAACCCATCCAACTGTTGATGAAATATATTCTGCGTTAAAAGAGAAAAACCCCTCTCTTTCTAAAACAACAGTGTATAATTCAGTAGAAACACTCAACGAACATGGCGTTATTCAATCACTTACTATATCGGGTCATGAGCTAAGATATGATTTTAGGAATGATATGCACCATCACTTTTTGTGTAAAAAATGCGGTGCTATTATTGACATAGATATCAAATGTCCAAACATAGGAAAGGTTATAGAAAGTGGACATAAGGTGGAGGATGTACAGGGATATTTCAAAGGAATATGTAAAGATTGTATGAAAAAGGAAACGGATCAAAATGGATGAGGTAAGAGATTTATTAAAGAAATCAGGATATTCAGATAAAGCGATAGAGTACTATGAAAGAAGGCTAAATGTTGGAGAGATAGAAAATCCAGATGCTCATTTTGCGTATACTGGTCCATGCGGGGATACAATGGAAGTATTTTTAAAAATTAAATCAAACATAGTCAAAGATGCAAAATTTAGGGCAATCGGATGCGCTGGTGCTTTTACATCTGGCTCTGCTCTTACTGAAATGATCAAGGGAAAAACACTTGATGAAGCAGAACAAATAGATGAAAAGGATATAATAGGTCATTTAGGTAAAGTCCCAGCGCCAAAAATTCATTGTGCTTGCTTATCTAAAAGAACTTTGCAAAAAGCAATTAAACAATATAAGGAGAAAAATAAAAAAATAATGGAGAAACGAAACAATGATTGGAAAAATGAATGAAGATGTATTGGAAGCTGTTCTTGAAACACTGCCA
>CAYLKT010000222.1:0-1771 GCA_964384305.1 uncultured Thermoplasmatales archaeon
TACAATTCCTGCTGCGATCTCTGGCCTGTTCACACATAATCTGAAGATGATGATGGTTCTTGCTGTGTTTATTGGTGTCATAACAACATTTGGTGGTTCTCTTCTCTCACTCAACTATGATTTTCCACCTGGGGCAACTATTGTAATCCTAATGGGATGTGTGTTTGTTGTATCTCTCCTGGGTAAATCAATTAACCAGAGAATTTGTCCGGTGAAGACGGAATAATCAACAGTGGATGAAGTTTTTATGACTATTAATTTCGTTTCAGGACGGATGCGAACTGTTTGTCTTTCTATCTGTCGGATCAATAGTATTCCTCTGAGCAAGTGAAGCCACTATCATCCCATGTTAAAAATCATTACCTCCGTTCCATCACATCATATGCAATCATACAGAGCTATTCAGTTTAACTTCCTGGAATGGAATGTTTCCAAACGGCGTTTCTACTATTGTTTTTTCCGGATCGTTTACTAAATTTGCCATATCGTTACCACCTATTATTCCAATTTTCGTATTGCAACCCTCCTGGTTAAACACTTTTAAAATTCAAAGTGAATTATTCAACAAACATGTATTTACCAATAAGATTTTGCACAATTTTTTGTTGAAACTCTTTTTAAAAAATTTCTTTTTTTGAAATTGTCTCCCCCTCAAAATAATTGATGGTATTGGTTGTACCTGTTATGATTATGGTTGTAATCGCTTTGAAACCAACGGTCTCTTTGTTGGTTCATCCTCAAACCTTGGGGTTTTTTCATAATTTACAATCGTCTTTTTCTCTTTGTGAGTAGAATCTTTTAAGATGATGTGCAGTATAATTAGGAAATTTGAAAATGTCGCAAGTATTATTATGTACAGGCCTACATGATACTGTTTAAATGGATCAGATATCGAAAAACCATTTGTTAAATACCCACCAGAAAGCATCGCTGAGATTGATATATCTATACACCACAATGATATTACAGTCAAAACCAAGAGAAAGGCACTGATGGCCACCCAATCGGATTTATTCATTGATTTCATATCTCCACCACATCATACACTCTAAAATATTCTGTATTATCATATGGGTAAGATTTATAGAAAAATCGAATATTGTCTCCTTCTAGTGGTGGCGCTAGACCATCAAATATCATTTGATACGTTTGGCCTGTACTATCTGTTAGGCTATCTTTAAGCGTGACCTGCCATACATCAATTGACTCATTTCCAAATGGTATTGTAAAATTCGTATGAATACTTGTTACCCATCCCCCCACAGATAAATCTTCACCAGTATTCTGAACATCTCTTAAAGACTCTACATAAATAAATACGGCAGCTGCTATTGTTATGGTTATCGCTACCATACAAATCACACCACTTACCGCAGAAATACCCGCATTTTTTCTATTTTTCATAACTAGCTGCCCTCTTTACAAATTTGGAAATTTTGTCAGCAAAATATTATTGGCATTGTTAGTATATAAATCTATCCATAATATATTAAAAATACAAGTGGAACTACGATCCACATCTTGAGTAAATAGTAATTGACCGTTCAAAAATCAAAGTTAACCCAACAGAAGAAAGGCTGAAAATATTGCTTGAGGAACTATTCAGAAAGGAAACCAACAATTCTAAATGTTATGTTGGTGTGGAACTGTTATAACCAGAGAAAAAAACAGGAAGTGAACACAGGCGAATATACTAAAATATGATGTAAATCTTCAAACAAACTTTGCTGTGTGTACAACAAACGTTTATTTGTTTAAAGACATACCTATC
>CAYLKT010000223.1:0-1759 GCA_964384305.1 uncultured Thermoplasmatales archaeon
ACCATAGATGCAGTTGATTTTGATACAACTGGTGAAATCACAAGAGATAATGCTAATACTATAACTATAAGACTTGTTTTCATTTCTGTCTGACTCCCTTTTATTCAGTTTTTATTCAATATATTATATAAATTAATTAGCGTCCTTTATATATAAAGTTTGTTATATAAAAATATCCAATATTAGTAGAACTACCTAAAAATACGTCTTAAATCAAAAATTGATTGGTAAAAAACGGATCTGCCAGGTTAGAAGGATTTTACAGAAGAAGCACCGCATTTAAAGCATCTATTTTTTGTTTGTCTGAAGATATCTATTGGAGCAATATCTATTAAAGCATTTTTTTAAAATATCTATTACATTACCAAAGACATCAATAGCAGGAGGTAATTCTAGTAATTGATGTTGCAGAGAATCTTTTCCAAGTTTTTTATTAATCAATTCTTCAATATTTGGTTCTACTTTTTCAATTTGTAATTTTAATTCGAAATATTTTTATAAACTATAAAACAATATAATGATATGTATAGTAAAACAAAATTAAGTCTAAACCTATTTTTAACTTTTATTTTAATTTCCTTGAGTATTACTAATTCTAATGCTTTTCCCATAATAAAAAATGATGATGGTTTTGTTTATGTTGATTCGATAGGAAATGGATTTTTAGAAAAAAAAGATGAAATAAAAATTGTTCATCTTAACGGATCGTATTATGAGATGGGTTTTCAACAAGGATATCTTTTAGAAGAGGATATTGAGAGAAGTTATAATTCTTGGTTTCATTCTGTAGAACAAACAGGAGTATCAAAAAACGATCTCTTGGATATTTGGAACCAATCTAAAAATTATTTCCCCGAATGCTACAAACAAGAAATGCAAGGAATAGCAGATGGAGCAAATATTTCATTTAAAGATGTAGCATCAATTGCAATTGTTGGCATTGGAATTTATACGAGCAATCGTTGTAGTTTTTTTTCTGTGAGTGGCAATGCTACAAAGGATGGGAAATTATATCACGTTCATAGCTCGGATTGGGATTTAAGTATAATCGATCCTGATACTGGCACACACGAATGTAATAGGCAAACCATTCTTGTTCGTAAACCAGATACAGGTTATGACTCAGTAAGTATCGCTCCCCCGGGGTGTGTAAGTGTTGAAGAAGGGATGAATGAAAGAGGAATTGTAATAAGTTATACCAATGTGTTAGTTGACAATTATTCAAAAAAAGGAACTCCCATGGGCCTTAGACAAAGAATGGTTTTAGATAATGCAGATACTTATCTAGATGCTATTGACATTATGGATGGAAATAAAGTATGTGGAAAAAATTTTTTGATTTCTGATGGAAAAATTTCAATGTCTGTCGTAATGGAGCAGGATGCCAATGCTTCTTATGTATCAACGTGGGATAATGCTTTAGAAAATGTTTATCCTTCTTGGAAAATTGAAAACGTAGTTAGAAGAGGAAATTTCTTTTTAAATTACAGTATTTCTGGTTTAAAGGATGATTGTTATAAAAAAAGTATTTTTTTAAGATATCTTTTATCTATTTTAGGGTTTGGTGTTGAATATAATTATTATTACACATTATTACATTTTAAAGTTTTAAGTAAAGAAGTTGAAAAAAATTGGGGAGATTTTGACCATAATTTATCAATTGATGTATTAAGAAATGTGTACAACGGAAAAACAAATTTATTTTATGGTTTAATAAATAGACTAGGAGGTCCATATATGAATTCTTGGTCTCAAATAG
>CAYLKT010000224.1:0-1751 GCA_964384305.1 uncultured Thermoplasmatales archaeon
CTTTGAAAAAGTCGTAGACACATGTCCAGTTCCAATTGTTATTGCCGGTGGAAAAAAACAGCCAGAGCAAGATGCACTAAAAATGGCATATGATGCAATACAAGCAGGAGCAATCGGCGTTGACATGGGTAGAAATGTCTTCCAAAGTACAGACCCAGTTGGTATGATCAAGGCAGTGAATGCAGTGGTTCACAAAAAATACACTGCAAAAGAAGCGCACGATCTATTTAAATCAAACAAAAAATAACCCTCGCACCAGGATAAACAGCACAATAACTTTATATAAAAAGTAATATTAACCAACGATAAAGTCGGAGGAAATAATATGTTGCCTTTAGGAATAATAATAGGGATATTTGTAATAATACTTGTAGTAATCTTCGCGTTAATATACTGGGGATTCTACAACAAAATAATTAGAACTGAAAACCGGATAGATAATTCTTGGGCGCAAATTGATGTGCAACTCAGGAGAAGGGCAGATCTCATACCAAATCTCATGAATGCCGTCAAGGGATATATGAAACATGAGAAAGAAGTTCTTGAGAATGTTACTAAAGCACGAACATCGCTCATGAATGCAAAAACACCACAGGAGAACATCAATGCAGATAACATGCTTACTGGTGCACTAAAAACATTGTTTGCAGTTTCAGAGAACTATCCAGACCTCAAGGCAAATCAGAATTTTTTAAATCTACAAGATGAACTAACTCACACAGAGGATAAAATAGCATATTCAAGACAACATTACAATGACTCAGTTTTGTCATATAACAATACAATTGAGACATTCCCTGGACTCTGGTTTGCAAAAAGAATGAAAAGAAAAGCAAGAGAAATGCTACAAATACCAGAAGCGTCTAGAGAACTACCTAAAGTAAGCTTCTAAAAACCCATAAACGCCTGATATCATGGAAAAGCAAATGCTTGTGGAAGACCATATACGAAAAAACAAACGAGACACGGTAATTGTTTGTACACTTATGGTACTCTTACTTTTGTCAGTTATTTCTGCATTTGGATATATTCTCTTTGAAAACATCTATATTGCACTTATATTTGGTGTCCCAATAGCACTCGTTTATGTAGGAATTACATATTCGTTTTCTGTGCAAACTGTGTTGTCTGCTGCAAAAGCACGACCTGCAAATCCACAAATTAGAGAAGAAAAACTATTCATCTATAAAGTCGAAGAAATGGCAATAGCCGCTGGCCTTCCAACACCAAAGACATATGTGCAAGAATCTGACAACATCAATGCATTTGCAACGGGTAAAAAGCCAGAAAAATCAGTTATATGTGCAACAACTGGTGCACTGCGGAAGCTAGATAAAGACGAACTTGAAGGTGTTATGGCTCACGAAATGAGCCATATAAAAAATCATGATATTCTCATAGCAACGGTAACACTAGCAGTTGTTGGAACAATAGCGCTTCTTGCAGAAATATTGTTTTATTCAATGTTCTGGGGCGGTGCAGGAAGAGGGCGAAAAAACGGTGGTGGAATTCTTTTAATTGTAGCAATTTTACTTGTTGTACTGGCGCCTATTTTTTCAAGGCTTGTGTACCTTCTGATTTCACGGAAAAGGGAATACCTAGCTGATTCAAACGGTGCATATCTTACAAGAAATCCCGAAGGTCTTGCGAAGGCTCTTGAAAAAATAAAAGAAGATCATCCAAAGGGAAAACCAAAAGGATCAAAGACAGTAGCGCCACTATATATTGCCAATCCGTTCAAAAGCCAATCA
>CAYLKT010000225.1:0-1747 GCA_964384305.1 uncultured Thermoplasmatales archaeon
GTTTTCTTTTTGTAAAAAAGAAAAAGTGTTGTGTCAACAATTTAGGTTTTCTCGTTCGGGAACGAAACTAAAGCGGTAAAAATCGGTTGGCATATTCCTTCAATCCGTTAAATGCGGGGGGCGTGATTCGAACACGCGGACTCCTACGAGACAGGGTCCTAAGCCCTGCGCCTTTTCCAGACTCAGCAACCCCCGCATATAATCCCTGTTCTGTTTTAGAGGTTAAAGATTTTATTCTTATGAATAGATTTCTGGGGTTGGTTTTAGTGAGCATCAACTGGGTAAACATAGAACTCATAAGAGAGATTTCAAAAAATCATGTTTACGTATAACGGAAATATAATTGAACGCATGAAACGAATTATCCAAGTCAAAGTTTATAGAGGAGTGGGATATTCTTCCCGACTTTTCGATTTTGGTGAACTTTGAACTTCCAACTGCTTATGCCAAAGCTTAATTAATACTATTAGCGGTAAAGCTGTTCTGAATATTTTTTCTAACTCCGCATGAGTGCGATAACAAAAATAAAAAAGCAATCTTTATAAGCATGTGCTGATATGTTGCTATTACAGAACGGATAGTTGAAAAGGAGATGACCGATGACCTTGGATCTGACATTCATAACAAATGAGGAAGGCAAGGATTTATTAAGCAGGTTCGCTATACTTATAGAAGATACACGGTTTTTTGATTGTTTAGTAGGGTATTTCTATGCAAGCGGTTTTTATTCGCTTTACAGGTCATTAAAAAAGACTGAAAAAAATTAGAATATTGGTACGTGTTTAGCTAACCACAAGATTACACATCACGGGCTCCGCCCGTGCCCCCGAAAACCCTGGAAGGGTTTATTCCACGAGAAAATATGAAGATGTAAGATATAAAATACAAATCTAACCAGTATCGTGTGCCCCGTATCATCTTCTTGTGTTAATCTTGTGGAATCTCGTGGTTTTTTTCGCCTCATCTAAACACATACCAAGAATAAAAGGAACAAAGATATTCAACACAATTCTTGATAAATGGGACTGCGATGGCACTTTGTGGGATATGGTTCTGGAAGCGGAAGACTTCATCAAAAGAAATATAAGATACATGGGCTTGAGGACCGATAAGTTCCAGAGAATAGATAAATATGAGTATCCAATAAAAGCGCTAAAAGAAGCAATAATCAACGGGCTGATTCACAGGGATTATCAGAGCAGGGCAGATGTAAGGGTTTTCATATTTGATGACCGTGTTGAGATTGCAAGCCTGTTCATGTTGAGGATAGAATTGGAGAAGTTGTACATATTCACCGATTCATAAACCGGTCAATTCTATTTTGTCCAATTATATGTACGATATAGGTCTTATTGAAAAGTATGGTTCCGGGATTTATCTTGAGAATGAACTTTGCCGTATAAATGGCAATGAGAAGCCAATATATGATTTGGGCGAGATTGAGACAAAAGTCATTTTTAAATCACAGGTCAGGACAATTTCAATGGATGGTGTTGGAGAGAAGTATGGGCTGAATGAAAGACAAGCTAAAGCGGTTGAGTATATTGACAGGATTGGCACAATTACCAATAAAGAATATAGGCTGCTATTCCCAGGGATTAATGAAAAAACAGTATTTAGAGATCTCAAATCCCTTGTTGAAAGAGGCATTTTAATCCAGAAAGGAGAGAAAAAAGGAAGATATTATCAACTTATCGGACATGATATCGGACATAAAGAGGATACAGTAAAAGGTAATTGAATATGG
>CAYLKT010000226.1:0-1746 GCA_964384305.1 uncultured Thermoplasmatales archaeon
CAAAAAGCCCCCATCCAGTCATTTTTAACTTACTTCTAATTTCATCTTTTCTTGATACAAATCCTCCAAAGAGCAAAGACAAACTTAAAAAAAGAGGGATGGGAATCAATTGTTCTCTTAATCCTTCTTGCCATTCTGGGGTGTATGGAAAAAACAGCAGTCCAGTTATCACAAATATTGTAGGAAGTATTAGAAAAATCAATGTAAGTTTTTTTTCTTCCATCTCCACTTCATTCCCTCTAAGCACTAAATGAATTTGTTATATTAAAAATCTTGTAGCAGTTTAGATCAAGTTTATCATTTCAGTTAATGTTTGCAGGCCAAACTGGTTCATCGTCCACACATCCCACATTATACAAATTAGCCCTACTAAAGCTGCAAGGGTTAGCGTAGTCCAATAAGCGTAAAGAACTTGATCTGTCCTTTTTCTTGTAGTGATCGTTCTGGCAAGTGTCGCAGTGAAAAATATAATGACAAATACTTTTGCAAGGTAAAATACAAAATCGATAATGCTCGAAAAATAACCTTGAATTCCAAGTAGGGAAGATAGATTATATGGGAAAAACAAAGCAACGACAATAGAAGATAATACAATCAATTTCACGGAATCGGTCAAATAGAACATTGCAAGATTTCTCCCGGAATATTCTGCAAGTGCCCCACCTGCAATCTCAGAGTCGCTTTTCACATCGTCAAACGGAGTCTTTGAAAGTTGAGCAGAAACAATAGTTATGGTTACAAATAACATGATAACAAATCCAATAAACCCAAGTGGCCCTACGAAGTTCCAGACGGGATTGGAAAGGATTACAGAGAACGCAAATGCATCATCAACTCCCTGGAGGTCTATAGCCCATACAATTCCAATGACTACTATTAAAAATGGAAAAATGTAGGAAATTAGTTTGACGATTTCTCTTTGCGATCCAATTGCAGCATAGCGCGAACCAGATGAAAATCCACCTATTGGTAGGGCAATTGATGAAATCAATAAGAGGTATACAACCAATATTACGTCACCATCTGTTGAGAGTAAAGGTTCAAACCCACCAACCGGAATATAAAATAGAATTGCAAGTATTGCAACAAATCCTACCATCGGTGCAAAGTTAAAAATCCATGGAATTGAGTTCTCCGGTACAATATTTTCTTTCTTAAACAATTTTGATATGTCTCTAAATGATTGGAGAACACAAGGACCTGGAGTCTTTAGAAGTGCAAAAGACAACTTCCGATCAATTCCTCTATAAAGCAGTCCAAAAATAATTCCAAATGTAGAAAGAATTGCCACTCCAAGTATTATATTTACGGCAATATTTATGATTGAAAGAATCTCCATTAAATCACCCCCGTGATGAACAACAAAGTGGGTATTAAGATTGTTAAAATCAAAATATAGTCGCTGACCTTTCGTTTACCAATCTTTTTCTCAAGCAATGCATATGCCCATTTAGTGGAGTCGAAAAAAACCTGATATATGTCGGTGTGTGTTATATCAACATCTTCTTGTTTGTAATTTTTTTCACCAGACGTAACTGGTTTTGTTTGACCTGATTTTTTATTGTACTTGTCGTTGCCAAAACCCCTTATCACATATACAATAAGCAGTGCCAATGCTGAAATAATTACAAAAATAATAGGGTCCCAGTAAACACTAGTTTCTTTTCCTATTAAGATGGATGCTTGCTTAAAATAATTTGGGTGATTTAGGATGCTATCAACGGTTGGTTGCACAATAAATTCTAA
>CAYLKT010000227.1:0-1745 GCA_964384305.1 uncultured Thermoplasmatales archaeon
TTATACATCAAGATTAATTTTTTATAAAATGCTAACTGTTTTTGGATCTACTGCATTAGACACTATAAGGACACCAAAAAAAGTTTTAAAAAATGTATTAGGAGGCGCAGCTACATTTGCTGCTATATCTGCAAGCAATTTTGTTGATACGGGTTTAATTGCAGTTGTAGGAAAAGATTTTCCAAAAAAGTATCAAAAAATTTTATCAAAACATCTAGACTTGAAGGGATTTACTGTCAAGGAGGGTAAAACATTTCGTTATGATGGAAGATTTGATAATACTCTAAGTACTAGAGAAACTTTGAAAACAGAACTTAATGTGTTAGAAGATTTTAAACCAAGTGTACCAGAAGAGTACAAAAAATCTCAATTTGTATATCTAGCAAATAATGATCCGGATCAAAATACAAATCTCATAAAAGAATTTGATAAAGTTAAATTTTCAATGTGTGATACTATAGATTTCTGGATTTCTACAAAACGCGAATCGGTGATTAAGATGATAAAAGCAGTAGATGCTGTGGTAATAAATGACGAAGAGGCCAAACTCCTAACCAAAGAATTCAATCTGATAAAATGTGCTAAAAAAATCATGAGTTGGGGAGCAAAATATGTAATTATCAAAAAAGGGGAACATGGATCTTTGATGTTTTTTGATGATGTGATTTTCCCTTCAGCTGGATTCTCTTTAGAAGACGTTGTTGATCCTACGGGAGCAGGAGACTCATTTGCTGGAGCCATGATTGGTTATTTAGCTAGTAAAAGATCTACAAGTCTTTCAGATATAAAAAAGGCTGTCATTTATGGAAATGTTTTAGGATCTTTTGCAGTAGAAGAATATGGTTTAGGAGGTTTACTTCAATTAAAAAAATCAGATATTACAAAACGAATGAAATTATATGAAAAAATGATTCGGTTCTAAAAAGATTTAATTTAAATAATTTGTGTTAAAAAAACATCTGTTGTCTCAAGAAACATCCAAAAAAAATGAGGATCGCTTAGAGGCCATATTCAAATTACAAAAGGGTTTGTCAGAAATGATGAATTTGGATAGATATCCAAAAGATTCGGAAAATAGAGTTTCTGCTTTATGTACTGCAATCATGCACGAAGCTGTAGAATTACAAAGAACTACAAATTGGAAATGGTGGAAAACTCCAATTCCATTTAATGAAGCAGATGCTCGTGAAGAATTAATTGATATTTGGCATTTTGTTGTGCAAGCCTCTTTGGAACTTAATTTAACTCCAAATGATATTGTAGAAGAATATAAGAAAAAAAATGAAATTAATAGAGAAAGGCAAAGAACCGGCTATTAGATTATTTGTTGTTTAATTTTATTAAAATTTGTTTCATTAGTCATATTAACAAGATTAATTTCATTTCTAAAATAATTAATTTGTGATTGAGAAACTGTAAGATATGGATCAGGACTTGTTGAGCCTATTATTCTTCCGGTGTTATCAATGCCGTTATTGTGTAATTCAAACAAAGAATGTCCTGCTTTGTGTCCCCAAACCTCTTTACCGCAAACAATTATTGTTTTAATTTTTTTATTTTTATTTACATGTAGGATTATTTCGTCTATTCCTTTATTTTCAGATAGTAACCTTCCTACGATGGAAACATGTTGTAGAATATCAGAATTTGAAATTTTTTTTAGAAGATCTAGGCTTGAAAGTGTGCAAACAGCAATAGTACAATCATGGTTTCCTTGGTATGATTCTTCAGGAATTGGCAATATT
>CAYLKT010000228.1:0-1733 GCA_964384305.1 uncultured Thermoplasmatales archaeon
CCTTAGTGTTCAGATACAAAAACAGGGTTTGTAAGGGTATGTTTTTAAAGAGATAAATATTGTGAAATGCGAGATGATTAGAAGATGAAAAAGGTACAAATTGGAGAATCTTTTTTAGGGTTGACCGTTGGAGATATAACCAAGCAGAATACTGATGCTGTCGTAAACGCTGCAAACAAGAGGTTGGCACCAGGTGGCGGTGTAGCTGGAGCGATACATAGAGCAGCAGGCTCAGAACTATGGGAGGAATGCAAGAAATTAGGTGGTTGCGAGACTGGTGAAGCGAAAATAACCAAAGGATACAATCTCCCTGCTTCTTATGTTATACACACAGTTGGTCCGATATATTCTGGCTCACCTGAGGATTCAGAAAAGCTAGCGTCTTGTTACAGAGAAAGTCTAAGGGTTGCCAAAGAAAACGGTATCAAGAGTATTTCTTTCCCAGCTTTAAGTACAGGTGCATTTGGTTATCCCATGGATGAAGCAGCTAAAGTTGCTTTGAAGACGGTTTCGGATGAGCTAAAGAAAAAACCTGGGATTGAGTTGATTCGATTCGTTCTCTATAATTCAAATGCTTTGGAATTGCATGAAAAAGTTTTGGGTTCTGTTGATATGGAGTAGAAAGATGCTTTTAATCATCTGATATGCACTTAAGTCCTAGTGTTTACATGGAAAAAACAAGGATATAGTAATGTTGAAATGAAATCAGTCTCGTAACTTGAGAAGATTGTACATTGTCCGTCCATTTTTTAGCATTGCATGGTTATTGTTGAAGAAAACATATACTTTGTTTGGTTTGGTGGTCATAATTCGTTCTTTTATCTCTTGAAGTTCTTCGTCTTTATAATCATGAGAATACCAGTGTGTTCTTCCGTGAATCCTTTCATATATTATTGAATCACTCATGATGGTTGTAGGCATTTCTGGTGCGTCAATACTTACTATTAGAACATCATGTTTCTTCCCCCATGTGATGATATCTTGAGTAAACATTGATGGATGTCGGAATTCTATTGAGAGTTTTTCTTTTCCACATTCCTCGATGAATTTTTCGAGAACATCAAGATCTGTAAACTTTGGTGGAAGCTGCAGGAGATAGTAATGGATATTTTCTTCAAGCGATGCAAAGAGTTTTACAAATCTCTTGAAAATTTGGTAAGACTCTCTATTTAGTTTTTTAAAATGGGTGATTGAACGATGTACCTTAATGATCCATGAAAGAGCTGCTCCTTTCCGTGCCCAAGATTTAACCATATTGGGATACGGAAATCGATAGAAACTCATGTTTAATTCAATGGCATTGAGTCCAGATTCATTAGCATACCAGTCTAACGAATTACCAAGATTCCAGTGATACGACCAGCCCGATGTTCCTACGAAGATATCTGTCATATGAGTGATTAAAAGAAATATCCATACTTATCTTTTTTCAAACCGTTCGCAATCTTTTGGACAGCTAAGAAATCTGCTTATTTTGCCTAGATCACAATGAGGTTGTTTTAGCATATTTTGATTTATTTTGTTCATACTGACAAGAAGTCTGCTTTTCCATGTAAAATGTTTACAATTTGTTCTCACATGCACATTAAAACAAAATTACATAACTATTTAGATAATTTTCTAAAGAATAGTTAATTTTTAAATGCTTTTTTTTTTTTATCCTTCCACAAAACCTAGTGGTTGGTTTTTTACTTGGTCAGAAAACGTAAAGGATTTTACTTTATGCTTTCTTC
>CAYLKT010000229.1:0-1722 GCA_964384305.1 uncultured Thermoplasmatales archaeon
TGACATAGTTACAGAAAAAGGGAAAGAACTAATTGAAAACTTAAGTAACCTTTTTTCAAAAGCTTCTGAAGAAGACGAAGAAGTAAGGAAAAAGGTAGAACAAGACGCAATAAATGCAATTACACGTCATATGAATACTGAGGGAGTCGTAGAAAAATTAGAAAAAATGTTTGATCACGAACTCTGGCAAAAAACAGCAATGAGATGTGTAGGATGTGGAATTTGTACATTTTTATGCCCTACATGCCATTGTTTTGATATGCAGGATGAAGCAACCCTAAAAGAAGGTGCCAGAATTCGAGTATGGGATTCGTGTATGTACCCAGAATATACTATGCATGCATCAGGACACAATCCAAGACCAGCAAGAATGAACAGAGTAAGAAACAGGATTTATCACAAATTTAGTTACTTTCCAAAAAATGACAAAGTTTTCGCATGTACTGGTTGTGGTAGATGTATTGATTATTGCCCTGTTAATATTGACATCATCGATGTAATTGCTAAAGTTAAGGAGGTAAAAACATGACAAAAAACCCATATCAACCAATGTTAGCCACTGTAATAGACATTAAAGAAGAAGTAAGTGGAAACAGGGCTATTAAGACATTTAAACTTGAGTTTCAAGATGAAAAGGTTAAAGAGAATTTCAACTTCTTACCTGGTCAAACCATTATGATAAGTCTATTTGGAACAGGTGAGAGTATGTTTGCTATTTCCTCATCTCCTACTGAAAAAGGATATATTGAAGTAAGTGTGATGAAACTTGGTAAAGTTACAAATGCTCTGCATGAAATGGGTGTGGGAGATACAGTAGGAGCAAGAGGACCTTATGGAAATCATTTTGATATAGAAGGTTGGAAGAAAAAGAACCTACTCTTTATAGGGGGTGGAATAGGTCAAGCTCCTCTTCGTTCCTTGTTAAATTATTGTTTAGATAATAGAAATGATTATGACAATTTAGAAGTGATCTATGGTGCTCGAACATCAGAAGATATTTGTTTTAAAGAAAAATTTGACGAGATGCAAAAACAGCAAGATGTTGATGTTCATCTTTCTATAGATGTACATGAAAAAGGATGGGATCATTTTGTAGGTTTTGTTCCTGCGAATTTACAAAGACTTAATCCTTCACCAGAGAATACTATTGCAATTACTTGTGGTCCTCCAATTATGATTAAATTTGTCATCCAAAATCTGTTAGAACTAGGTTTCAAAGAAAATCAAATTTACACAACTTTAGAAATGAGAATGAAGTGCGGAATTGGAATCTGTGGCAGGTGTAATATTGGCAACGTCTATGTCTGCAAAGATGGTCCAGTTTTCTCATATGATCAACTAAAAGATCTTGAAGGAGATATGTAGAGGTGTGAGAAAAAATGAAAATTGGTGTTTACGTTTGTGAGTGTGGCAGTAACATTGCAAGTACTGTTGATGTTGATAAAATTGTAGAAGAAGCAAAAGATCTACCAAATGTTGCTGTTAGTCGAGTTTACAAATATATGTGTTCAGATCCTGGTCAAGAACTAATTAAGAACGATATAGACGAATACAATTTGGATAAAATAGTTGTAGCGGCATGTTCTCCTCGCATGCATGAAGCAACTTTTAGATCTGTCATAGAAGATAAAGGGTTAAATCCCTATGTTCTGGAGATTGTTAATATTAGAGAACATGTTTCATGGGTTAATTCTGATAAAGATAAGGGGACAGAAAAATCTA
>CAYLKT010000230.1:0-1721 GCA_964384305.1 uncultured Thermoplasmatales archaeon
CAGAAACATTAAAATCAGCCATTTCGTAGATATAGCCAGGAACTTTTTCTGCACCCACAATAATCAATAAATCCTTACTTTTATCTATGTTGTTAATCGATTCTTCAAGTTCTTCCCCATACATTGTAAGATGAACTATAGAGCCATCCCAATTTCTAATTATTTTCTTAGCGTTAATCCCCGACTCGATTTCAAAATTCCCACCAAATCTAGTGCAAGTAGAACGAAGAGTTTCTTCAATCTTCGTATCCTTAGCGCTAATAGCAATTTTATTTGCACCAAAAGCACGTGCCACTAAAGCAACATGGGTTGTTATACGTTTATCGCGGCCAATACGATGACCTATTCTCAGAACTGTTATCATTTGGAAACAAAAGAAGAAATAAAGACGGTATTAAAACTATTTCTTTTCCTTTTTGGAAATTATCTCTTCAACTTTTACATCTAGATTTGTCTTTGGTCGTCTCGCCTTTATCTTATGTATGTTGTCAACATTGTCTTCAATTTGCTTAATATCTCTCCAAACTCTTTGATCTGATGACGCATTAGATGTATTTTTCCCATATTTGGAAGATGAACGCCCAGCCTGGAGTGTTTCGTGATGTTCTGCTAAAAATTCATTTTCAGTGTTTTCTGGCTCCACGTTTTGTTTCATTATAGTTTCTTCGGAATCTGTTTCCGAGATACTTTCTTCTGTTGTATCTTCATCCTTAGTTTTTGATCTGCCAAACAATTTCCATTTTACCATTATGACGCTCCCCCGAACATATTACTACTTATTTGTTAAGTAAGGTTTATTGATAAACTTTTTCTTTATGAAAATTAGAAATAAAAATTAGATTTTTGTAAAAACTAAAGTTTGTAAAGCATTGTAATGTCGACAACATGTGAAAAATAATCATAAGTTTTTATAACACCAGCAATTTACCGCATGGATGAAAAATTCTACAAAAATTGCAGATGTGGTCTCAAAGTTATTATCTCCTGTCGTCATTGCCGCATTGGTAACCATAATTTTTGTGCTAGCATCACCTATTGGGACAGGAGAACTTAATCCATTTGTGGCCATATTTATTGGACTGTTCTTTCTATCTATTTTTCCTGCGTCTCTGATTATTTATCTCTGTAAAAAAGGTGTTGTTGACTTAGATGTCTCCGACAGAAAAATGAGAACCCCGCTCTATGTTGTTATCATAGGTGGTTATATAGTTGCGTCAGCAATATTTTTTGTTACCGATTGTAAAATTATGTTTGTAATAACCATGGCTTATATTTGTACGACTTCTGTTGCTACAATTGCAAATCTCCTTACAAAAGTTAGTGCCCATAGTGCTGGAGCAGCCGGACCGCTATCGGCTCTAATCTATGTATTTGGTATAAGTGCACTACCATTATTCATTTTGTTTGTACCTATTGTCACATGGTCCAGACTAAAATTGGATGCGCATACCTCAACTCAACTAATTGAAGGAATTGCAATTGCTTTGATTATTACTTTTCTAGTATATGCCATGCTATATCCTTGAAAGGAAGTATAAAGGCAAAAGAATATGGGAGGAAAATCTAATAATCCAATTATTCATTCACGAGAACAAACCAAAGAAAAAGGGCTTGTGGTCTAGCGGTTATGACGTCGCCTTCACATGGCGGAGGTCGCCGGTTCAAATCCGGCTAAGCCCATATATATGAAAAATATTATAAGAACTCGATAGATTATATTG
>CAYLKT010000231.1:0-1713 GCA_964384305.1 uncultured Thermoplasmatales archaeon
GTTGTTCTTCATCAGTCATAATATCACCCTAAATATCTAAATTAGTCACCTCTTTTGCATGAGTTTCAATAAACTCACGGCGTGGTTCTACTTTTTCACCCATAAGAATTGTAAAAAGTTCATCAGCTTCAACAGCATCATCTACTGTTACTTGAACAGTCATACGATTTTCAGGGTCCATCGTTGTTTCCCACAACTGGTTTGGATTCATTTCTCCAAGACCTTTATATCGCTGAATATTTATTCCTCTATCGCCCATCTCCTTAACTTTTTCAGATCTTTCTCTTTCTGAATAAGCATAAATTACTTGTTTACCTCTACTTATTTTGTAAAGAGGCGGTTGAGCAATATACAGGTATCCTGCTTCAATAAGTGGTCTCATGTATCTAAAGAAAAATGTTAGAAGCAAAGTACGTATATGTTCACCGTCGACATCTGCATCAGTCATAATGATAATCTTGTGATAACGTGCTTTTTCAATTTCAAATTCTTCACCAATACCTGTTCCAATCGCAGTTATTAGTGCTAAAATTTCATTGTTTTTGAGGATTTTGTCCATACGTGCTTTTTCAACGTTAAGGATTTTCCCACGGAGCGGCAAGATCGCTTGAAACTCTCTGTTTCTACCTTGTTTGCTCGAGCCACCTGCAGAATCTCCCTCAACAATGTATACTTCTGTTTTACTTGGATCACGTGAACTGCAATCTGCAAGTTTTCCAGGAAGCGATGATGACTCAAGAAGTCCTTTACGACGAGTCAGTTCACGAGCTTTTCGAGCTGCTTCACGAGCTCTGCTAGCAGTAACTGTTTTTTCAATAACGATTCTTGCAACAATTGGTGTTTCTTCAAAAAACTCAGCTAGTTTTTCATTAGTTAAACTTTCAACAATTCCTCTAACTTCTGAGTTTCCAAGTTTGGTCTTAGTCTGTCCTTCAAACTGTGGACTTCTAATTTTAACACTAATAATTGATGTTATTCCTTCACGGCAATCTTCTCCGCTAAGACTAAAATCGATACCATCAAACAAATTGTTCTTACGTCCATAATCATTCAATACACGAGTAAGTGCTCCCTTAAAACCAGATAAATGTGTACCACCTTCATGTGTGTTAATATTATTTGCAAAAGTAAAAATATTTTCGGTATATCCATCGGTATATTGTATTGCTATTTCTACTTCAACATCTTCTTTTTCAGCATGTAAATAAATAGGTTCTGGGTGAAGTGGTGTCTTGTTTCTGTTTATATGAAGAACAAACTCTCTGATACCTCCATCGTATTTATAAATCTCCTTTTTGTCAGAACGTTCATCTGTAAGCTCGATTTGTAAACCTGCGTTAAGATAAGCCATCTCTTTAAGTCGAGCAGATATAGTTTCATATTTGACATCAACTGTTTCAAAAATTTCGCCATCAGGCATAAAGGTAACTGTTGTACCACTTTTTTCGGCGGTGCCAATCTCTTTCAAAGGTTCAACAGCTGCCCCGTGATCATACTTTTGATAAAACTCTTTACCATCACGACGAACTCTAGCCTCAAGCCATTCACTAAGAGCATTCACACAGCTTACACCGACACCATGAAGACCACCAGAAACCTTATACGCCTTACTATCAAACTTACCACCTGCATGCAATGTTGTCATTACCAGTTCCACGCCAGATTTATTATATTTTTTATGGATTGCTGTAGGTATCCCGCGACCGTCATCAA
>CAYLKT010000232.1:0-1711 GCA_964384305.1 uncultured Thermoplasmatales archaeon
CAGTTTATAACTATAATGCCATACTATTCTTTTTTCAAAACGTACATAACCATCACAACTAACATCCTCCTCAGAAGTCATCCCAACTAGCCTTACAGTTACACCTTGAATAGGGTCCTGCCCGTCATCCTTTGTCTTAGATAATTATTATAAGAAGAATAAATCTTCTGCAATAACATCTGCCCAATGCATATTTTATATTTTCTCAAAACACCACCCCCCTTACTACCTGTACAATCTCCATCAGTTTTCAACCAACTTCTGCACACAGCACAGACTTTATCAAGTCCCACACAACCCATCTACTACTTTTTGTATGCAATCTTTACGGATATACTGTTAAAACCAGAGAGGAGTTCGTAGATATAAACGAAGAAATACTTAAAAAAATTTACTAGCTAGAGAAAACATTATTTTACGAGATTAAAGGTTATTACCACAAAATATATAAACAAGTGTTCAATTATATAAACATATGTTTAACAAATTTAACATATGGAAGAAAACGACCTTCAAGATATTAAATACGTTAACCAAGACCCCCAATGAGAAGTACCACGTTAGAAATATAGCTAGAAAATCAGATATCAGTCCAGCTTCTGCAAGCAACATTCTAAAAGATCTAAAAGAAAATTATATGGTTAATAAAGAGACGATCGGAAGACAGATATTCTATTCTGCAAATATGGAAAATCCTATAGTTATACAATTCAAGGTTTTCAACAACATTTTAGACATATATAATGTTTTTAATGAAATCAAAGATTTTTCAAAACAAATTATATTATTTGGAAGCGCATCTGAGGGGAAGAATACAAAAAAAAGTGATATCGACCTTTTCATCAAGACAAAAACTCCTAAAAAAGTAAAATCAAAAATTGAACATGAGAGTAAAATATCACCCATAATCATTAAACCTGAAAATTTTGTAGAGTTTAAAAAGGAAAACGAAGCATTATATGAAAATATTAAAAAAGGAATAGAATTGTGGAGGAAGGAAGATGAGTTATGACTTCGATAAATGTATAGAAAACAGGGGAATCGTAAAAGAAAATATCTCAGATGATATGGTAGCAAAAGAGCTCGAGGCAGCTAAACATGATGTAGATAGAGCTGAAGAAACTCTAAACCAAGGGGATTATAAATGGGCAACGATACAAGCATATTACTCTATGTTTCATTCTGCTAGGGCATTAGTTTTCTCAAAGGGTTATAGAGAAAGAAACCATTATTGTTTGAGAATCGCTATAAAAGAATTATTTGTAAATGAAAATGAATTAAAGCCAGAATATGTTGATTATTTAGAAGAAGCTAAGTCTCTTAGAGAGCAAGCAGATTATGGATTAAAATATTATCCAACTGGTGCCGAAGAAACAATAGAAAATGCGTCTAAGTTTTTAAATAGTGCTAAAGAAATAATTTGAAAACTTTTAAATTAAAACTGTACGACCAAAAGGCATCTCAAATCACCACTTTCCCTTGCTATCCTTTACACACAGATTTCCATCAATTATTTTTTCTCTAGCCATCATTTTCCGCGCATAAAACTCATCAAATGCAATGTCCTCTTGGGACGACTAAAGTAGTATTAGCCTCACAGGATTTTTTTGATACCCTCAAGATTATACAACAAAACATCCTCAGATGCTGCAACTTTTTCTAAACTATTGGTAAAACCACTCTTGCTAAACAAAGCAATGTATTCTTTACG
>CAYLKT010000233.1:0-1697 GCA_964384305.1 uncultured Thermoplasmatales archaeon
ATCTCTGAAATCTACGTTAGGTAGTTAAATGTTTATTTGCCTTTTTCATCTCGCTCTTTTTTTTGCCATCTCGTAATTTATCCTTTTTTGATTGACCATTCGAACCGTTCGAGAAGTGGATTAATTTTATCTTAAAGTTAAAAAAGGATTATACTGTAGTGCTAGTTACTCATACATTACGTAAAGCGAAAAGACTTGCCGATTATGTGATTTTCCTTTACTTTGACGAGGTCATTGAAAAAGGATCAGCGGATGAGGTTTTTAACAATCCTAAAAACACTAAAACAAAAGCGTATCTTGACGGAGATATAAGTTAAAAACTTGGTTTGTTCAAATCTCTCTACTGTTGAGCATAATAATTGATTGCTTGCTGTCTAATTACCAAATCGTATTGTAAAAATAACAAAATATTTGTAATCGAATTTCTTTCTCTTTGTTGGTAGTTTTCATGAAGATTGAATTGGACGATGTTAGATGTATCAAGGAGGCAGCAATTACAATTCGCGGCTCAAGAAAAAGGATAACAGTACCTTCTGAGGCTATTGAAATTTTAGGTTTAGAAAATGGTGATAAGCTGCGATGGGTTGTTCTAAACGATGGAACAGTTACTATTCATAAAGCAAATTGATCATATAATTGTAAATAATTGAGCTAGATAATTATCTGTAATCCCTTTGACTGTATTATTTTACATATTCTGCATATCTCTAAGGGAACCACTGTTTCTCCCTCATGAATGATACCTTTCTTTGCTTCAGAAATTTGAGTCATTTAAGCCTCCTAACCCGTTTCAAATCCTAAAGACTTGAGATATTTAATCACTTTTTCTTTCATTATCCTCGCTTCCTTATACTTTTTTTTTCTTCACCCACACCTGTTGTCCCTCATGCAAAAAGACAACTTTTCTATCTTCTATTAGTTCGTCTAAATCTTTATCAACCAACCCCTCTGTTACCTTATCGACATGAAAATGATAACTTGCATATCTGCTTTCTATCAAAACTTCCCAATCTCCATCATATTTCTTTAATTGTTCAACCAATTCTTTTACATTCATTTCTTACCCTTCCGTTCTTATGGATTTTGATAAAATTTGGATTTAAGAGGAGGACACGATATATCTTGCAACATGTCAACGAGATATACCATCTTACCTGCATCACATACATCAAAACATTCCCTGCAAGAAGAACATTCATCAGATACACCTGGAACCAGAGCAACACTTCGGTTGACACCACGACCGACAAAACACACAGCGTTCTTCTTTTTGATTTCTGCACAATAGCGAACACACAGTCCACATAAATCACATGGTGACTCGGGAGGTACCTCTAGTTTAAAACGCGATTCCTCGATACCGTACTCTTTTGCCAACTCAATATGCGAACCAGAAGGAGATACCGCTAACAATAGTTCGATAAGCATTTTCCGGATGTTTTCCACTTTTTCAGTCTTGGTATTGACGACCAAACCTTCTTCCACATGGTAACAACATGATGCCACAAGTTTTTTCCGACTATTTTTTTCAATTTCCACCATACAAAATCGGCATGCCCCATAAGGTTCAAGCCTATTATCATGACAAAGATTTGGGATAACTACATCTGCTTTTTGAGCTGCCTGGATAATCGTCATTCCCTCCTCAGCTTGAACATTTTTTCCATCAATTATTAATGATATATTTTTCATTATTC
>CAYLKT010000234.1:0-1689 GCA_964384305.1 uncultured Thermoplasmatales archaeon
AATACATATGACTGGAACCTTGTAACTTAAAAAATATACGTTATTTTTAATCAAAACACCAAGGAAAACTATATAAGTATTTAATAGGGTGTATTTAATGATTTTATGACGGATGAGATCACTGAAAATGAAGAAAATGTAAGTAAAATGTTTACAGGTAAAAAAGGAGAGTTTTCTCCAGATGAAGAGTTAGCAGTACACATCATGCATAAGTTCAATATTCGTAGGGATACACTTGAAACAATGCCAGCATTTGAAAAGCACATGAAACCTTTGTTTTCACGTGAAAAAGAAGAATAACATCCCTTTATACATTTGCAAGTTATTAAAATTTTTTACGAAATACATATAAAAAGAGACTATATTTACCCAACTGGTGGATTTTATGACAGACTTTAACAGATTATACTCTGATAGAGCATCAAAGATGAGAAAGTCGGAGATTAGGGAACTACTTAAAGTTACTCAGGACCCGGAGATTATATCTTTTGCAGGAGGTCTTCCAAGCCCCTTGTCGTTTCCATTAGATGGCATAGCAGACACTGTAAAAGATGTTTTGAAAAACCACGGGAGAAGTGCATTGCAATATGGAACAACACGGGGACTCAGAGAACTCCGTGAGTCAATTGTCGAAAGATCGTTAAAAGACGGAATGGACGTTTCTCCAGATAACATTATGATCACGAGCGGATCGCAACAAGGACTTGATACCGTCGGAAAACTATTGTTAAATCCGGGAGACACAGCAATTGTTGGTCTTCCATCATACCTGGGTGGACTTAATGCATTTAGATCATATGAAGCAAATCTTGAGGGTGTGCCACTGGATAAAGATGGGATGATAACTGACATTTTAGAAGACAAAATCAAAGAATATCTAAAAGAAGATATCACTCCAAAATTCATCTATGTGATTCCAACATTCCAAAATCCTGCTGGCGTCGTAATGCCCGAGTCAAGGAGGAAAAAGATAATAGATATTGCAAATGAATACGATTTGATAGTAATAGAAGATGACCCTTATGGAAAGTTGCGTTATGACATTGATCACATAAAGCCGATTAAATCATTTGACGATGAAGGGCGTGTAATTTACATGTCAACATTTTCAAAGATTCTAGCACCAGGTTTTAGACTTGCTTGGACAATAGCATCTGAAGAACTAACAAGAAAAATGCTCATTTGTAAACAGGCACTTGATCTTTGTACAAATACATTTACTCAGTTTATTGTTGAAGAATTCATGAAAAGAGGATCACTTGATCTCCACATAATGAAAATTCGTGAGATGTATGAACCAAAAAGAGATACAATGATAAAAGCAATAGCAGAATACTTTCCAGAAGGGCATACATGCAACAAACCCAAAGGAGGGATGTTTGCTTGGGCAACTCTTCCAGAAGGAATTGACACTGAAACAATGTTTCTCGATGCAATTAAAAATAAAGTTGCATATGTTCATGGAAAAGCATTTCATGTTGACGGCGGTGGCGGTAGATCGATGAGGCTTAATTTTTCCTATTCGTCCAACGAGCAGATCAAAGAAGGAATAGAGAGACTTGGGATAGTAATAGAAAACAAGCTCAAGGAAAACAAAGCATTGGCATAATATCCAAATATCTTCATATTTTTTCATTCGGAACTACTGTTTCAACCACAACTTTTTTAAATAGAACTAGTTAACAAGCA
>CAYLKT010000235.1:0-1684 GCA_964384305.1 uncultured Thermoplasmatales archaeon
TATCCCAGTTAGGGAAGTGTTTTCTGAGATTTTGCATTGTTTGATTTGCTCGCTCTACTTTACCATTACTCTGAGGATGTTTTACCCTTACTTTGATATGTTTAATTGGAAAGGTTCAGGACATAGGTTACAGTTTCATTTTGAATATGAAAAGCTCAGGACATAGGTAACAGTTTTTGGTATCATCTATTTTTCCTTTGATTATGTACCCTTTGATGGTACATGACTAAATTGATCTTGGAGGAAAAAGAGAGAATAGAAGCAGTAGCAAGACACGAGACCGGAGAAAAACCAATAATAATCTACACTGAATTAGGGAAATCAAGGAAATGGTTCTACAAATGGGTGAGCAGATCTAAAACAGGGGCGAAGGAATGGTATAAAGATCATCCCAGAACTCCTGAACATACTCCCAATCAAATAAATGATGAAATTGAACAAGTTGTTGTTAAAATAAGAACGGAGCTTATGAAGGAAGACAATGATGAATATAGATACAGTTTTGTTGGTGCTGACGCAATTCAGTTCCACATGGAGAAGCTTGGTTGCAGTCCCTCAGATATTCCATCTACATCCACCATTAAGAGAATTATCAAGCGAAATAAGTTACGTGTGAACAAACCAGAACGTTATAAAAGAGTTCATTCGAAGGGACGATATGCCATTATCAATCCTAAATGTATTGATGAGATGCATCAGATGGATTATGTTGGTCCAAGACATATCAAAGGATACGGGGCAATCAACTCGTTACATTTGAAAGATGTTGTAGGGCGGCAAGTTGCAGGGAGACAGTATAGGGGGAAAAGCATGGACAATGCGATGGTTTTTCTCTTGGATTATTGGAAACAGCATCCGATACCTAAATATTTGCAGGTTGACAATGGCATGTGTTTTGCAGGAGATTTCAAACATCCAAAGTCTTTCAGTCGATTTGTACGGTTGGCTTTGTTTGTTGGAATTGAGGCTGTGTTTATTGCTCCTTCAAAACCTTGGATGAATGGAACAATTGAGGAGTTCAATAAAGATTTTGCAAGATTATTCTGGAAAAAGGAGCAGTTTGTTAACTTGGATGATATCAGAAGAAAGGCACCAAACTTCTTTGAAAGACAAAATGAATTTAATACATGGAAGTTGAAGGATAAGAATCTGGAGGGGATTAATCCTAAACGAATGTTACCAGAGGATTTTACAATTGATGTGAACAAATTACCTTTGGTTGCTGGGAGGATCCATTTTATCAGAATAGTTGACTCTAACGGGAGAATTAGTGTACTCAACGAATATTTCAATGTAGGCAAGGAATATATCGGTGAATATATCTGGGCTACTATTGAAACCAGGAAACAAACACTTGCGATATGTTACAATGATGAAAAACTACAGGTAAGGAAGATTAAGAAATTCTCATATAAAATACCTGAAAGGATACGTCCTCAGAAGCATTCCATCTTTGATAATACAGCTGGTAAAAAAGTGTAACCTATGTCCTGAGCCTTTTTGCCAGCATTTAAACCTTGATTTTCCCCATATGGCTAATTGCGAAGTGTAACCTATGTCCTGAACCTTTTGGTGTTACCTATGTCTTGAGCCTTTCCAGATAACAACTAGAGAGTATCATGGGAGCATGTTTTTTTATGTTTTAATAACATATGGAAACATCTGTATAACAAATCTTATATAA
>CAYLKT010000236.1:0-1684 GCA_964384305.1 uncultured Thermoplasmatales archaeon
GGAAAAGAACAAAATAAAACATCCCGAAAGGAACATGGCTGGAATTTTTTTCATAATGGTTATTTATTTATGGATACTAAGTGCTTTAAGTCCGGATTACCTAAACCAACCAGGGTCTTGGTCTTTTATTTTTGAAATCAGAGTTTAATATATCCACTGCAATATTTGCATCATCAACAACCTGGAAATCGTACATGCCCACACATATAAAATCGGCACCACTTTCAAAAGCATGTCTGAAACCAATCTCCGGATCAATAGCACCGGCTGCCAGGATTTTAAATGCAATCCAGGGTTGCTTTAATGTTGCCATATAAGATATTGTTTCGTCTGTTTCTTCGCAGAATACATTTTGATACATTACCTCTTCATTGGTTGTAATTCGGGTTGTATCCAATTCATGTTTAACATTCAGGTATGATTTAACATGCAGGGTTTTCACCCAGAAATTGGGTTCCAGTCCAAAGTCCACACATGCTTTCACTGTATTTAGTCTATGTGCGCCAATTCCGGCCGGTAAGCCATTTTGCTTTATTAGTTCAAGCGCTTCCTGTATTTTATCGATCCTGCCGGCACTATAATAATTATCAGCGGTCCCTCCATGGATATAACATGCAGAAGCGCCATTATCAATTGATGTTTTAACCCCTTCAATTAAGTTTTGTCCACCACAATCGGAAATAAACTTAATATTACCAATTTTCCGCTTCCAGTAGCCGTTAATAACCCTGCATAATACCGGATTGGTCAAAAAAGTATTTATTCCACATTCTTCGGCAAGCTTAAACGTAGTATAAACTTTTTCATCAGTATGGTAAGATTTTACCAGTTTGGAAACATATATCAGTTCACGGGCATGTGCCCAACCACCTATCAGATTACCTCCAAGTATTACCCGGCTTATATCTAAACCACCAATAATTTTTGTACCGGGGACTTTTTCTTTTAACTCTTTCAAACTTGTAAAATCGAACGATTTAATTGTTGCAGAAGTTGTTGCATCAGTATCTTTCAGAAATTTCTCTTCGTAACTAAGCCATCCCCTCTTTTTTAATGAGGCAATAACAAAACCTCCGAAAACAGGTAAAGCAGCCAGGTTTTTAATCAACTCACGTCGACCGATACCCTCTCCTGCACCATTATTGTCAGAGCCTGGTTTTAGTTCTTGCTTATGTTTTCCTGCTTCATTTTTTTCTCTAAGCAACTTCCATAATTTGTCTATGCCAGGAACCATTTTTTTCGGAACTACTATGAAAAAGATTAAGGCAATCATTTCAACCAGGTTTTTGTTAACTATCAGGTAATGACCTTCAGCTACAACACCAAAATCCATTCCGATAAAGGGCGGGTTGGCAAAGTAATAAAGCGATAAAAGCAAAACACCTGAAGCCGCAGCCAACCGTGTAAAAACACCAAAAAACAGAGCTAAACCAATTAAAATAAGTCCCCAGACATTAAGAAAATCAGCAATTTTTAATACTTCAGGTGTTTCTGCTATCCAATGGAAGAAATCAGCAAAAATCCACCTGGAAACCGATAAGAAATTGTAAGAAGACCAGGAAGGTGAATACAGTTTAGCTACTCCTTCAAAAAGAAAATGCCATCCAATGGCCACTCTTAAAAGTACCAGTATACTGCTTTGCAGAAAGGCTAAATTCAGGGATTTGACAACTTTTTTCATATC
>CAYLKT010000237.1:0-1673 GCA_964384305.1 uncultured Thermoplasmatales archaeon
TTGGTTGTGGCCATCCACTCATTTTCCCACTTGCAGTAGCTCTTGGTTGCGATTTCTTTGATTCGTCAGCATATGCAAAATATGCAAATGACGACAGAATGATATTTTACTGGGGAACTGAAAAACTAGATAATCTTTCAGAGTTGCCTTGTTCTTGCCCAGTATGTTCGAAATACACAGCAGATGAACTCAAAAAACTTGACAAAAAGCAAAGAGTACTTGAGATAGCAAAACACAACTTATATGTCAGTTTTGAAGAAATAAAAAAGATTAGAAGCGCAATTTCAAATGGTAGCCTTTGGGAACTTGTTGAGAGAAGAGCAAATTGCAATCCACATCTTCTAGAAGCAATGAACCTTCTCAGATCAGGAGAAGTCAAAGATTTTTTGGAAAAATTTGAATCCACTAGTAAAAGTAAAGCGCTCTTTTACACTGGGCCTCAGAGCATCCACAGACCTATTGTACATAGGTGCCACAACAGGCTTTTGGATAGATATAAAGAAACTTTTGACACAACTATTGTTTTTCCCGATGGGGATAAACCCTATTCTACATATTACTTTGACCAGATTAAAAGAATAAGGAGAAAAAATTGTAGAACAAACATTCTTGTTGACTCTGCTCTTGGACCAGTGCCGATTGAACTTGATGAAATGTATCCATTTGCACAATCTGTTTTCCCTGAAATTATAGACAAGGAATCTGAAGAAGAGATAACAAAAATATTTGACAGGTTTACAAAAGGTAAAAAAATCATATGCTGGGATGATAAAAACACCATTGATGAATTAAAACAGTCAAAAAAAGAAGGTTTTAATTTTGATGTTATCAGAATTTCTGCCGTTTCTGATATGCAATTTGGTAAAGATGCCCCCAAAGCATTGTTTAACGGCGAGATAAAAATTGTTAAATCCAAAAAGACGGGTAAGATACGTAACATCTATTGTAACGGTAAACACATTCTTTCCATGCGCGCTAGTGATGGATTATTTACTTTGAAGATGGATGGCGGAAAACTTCTCCACAAATATTTCAAATCCCCTATAATGAGGGTGGTTGTAGACAAGGATGCAGTTCCGTTTGTAAAAGATGGGAAGAGCGTTTTTGCAAAATTTGTAAAAGAATGCGGCTCGGAACTAAGGCCCCTTGATGAATGTCTAATTGTTGATGAAAAGGATAATCTGCTTGCAGTAGGTAGATGTTTGTTGAACAGAGATGAAATGTTGTCTTTTAACTATGGCATGGCCGTAAAAACAAGAGAGCATATATAGAAAGTAATATAAGTCTCAAAGAAATTTTAGACATTATGTCAATAGTCGGTTCCGAGGGTTTTGTTGCATGGTTTTATGCAATAATTTACAATAAAATACGAAATGCCTGTAAAAATATCATTGTTAAAGTTGTTATACATGCCATAGGCTTGATAATGATTATATTTGGATTACATGCTATAATATCGACTATGCCTTCTTTTACTAGCGTAATGGGGGTTTTTCTAATCTTTTTAGGATTAGTTGCCTTTGTTATACCTTTTGGCGTTAAAAACAAAAATTAAAAAGGTTACAAAGATATTGTTTTGCTTGATAGTACAAGACAAATGTGGCAATTTAAAGGAGGAGCAAAAGTTATGTCAAAAAATGAAAAATCATCAATGGTTTCAGGTTTTTATAAAT
>CAYLKT010000238.1:0-1658 GCA_964384305.1 uncultured Thermoplasmatales archaeon
TCAAGAAAACTCCACGGCTTGTAATTGATAATATCTTCAAAGGTGAAGTCAAGTTTAGCAGTGAGGCACGCATCGAAGAAGATAACGGGAAGTCTGTCTATATTCCTCAAAGATTTTATGTATGGCGTATAGTAAAGTGGTTGAGTAATGCCCATTTTCTCCCTGATAGAATTTGGCCGGTATGTCCCCCATCCAAACTCAAAGCCATGTCCAGCATAGCTTACAAATCCTGCTCCTTTATTTATCTCTCTATTAAATGTCATCGCGTTCAAATTGTGTTTAGACGTCCAAAGTTTTATGTGTTCAAAACCGGGGAGTTGTTGTGCCACCTTTATGTTTGTTATTTCCCCTTCATATACAAATGGTACTCCATGTTTACCTGGTGGGAATGTGTCGCCACCAGCCAATACTATCTTTTTGAACCATATTTGATCGTATGTTCTCTCCTCATAAGTGATAATTTTTTCTACAACATTTCGAACCTCATCGCAAGTTGAACAAGGCAAACGACCAATACAAACATCTGGATAAAGATCGACTTCATCTATATTGTCAGCCTTATAATGTTGAAGGCTTGCATTGTATTCAACTTCTCCAAATATGCTATTTTCATTTGCGTCCCAACTGCAGAAACTGTCATTTTCATCATATATATCAGCATAATACAAATCGGATAAAATGTGCCCTTCCCAATCTGACCATAGGTGAGAGGATGCTGCTCTTATTGGCAATTTATATATATCACCTATAAGTAAAACATATTTTACTCCCCATTCGTCTATTGCTTGCTTTATGAAATATTTGATCTGTTCTGCATCGTCTCGGCCAGGATAGTGCCCATAAATTTCATTTAACATTGTAAGATTTGTTTTTATGCCATAGGTGTTTTTATGATTGATAAGTGGTTGTAAATCGTCACAAAACTCTGATGGAGTAATAATAACAAGATCATATTGGTTAATGGATGTGGTTTTAATTGATGGATTTTCATCGTATTCTATAGTCAGCTCAATTTTATTGATGTATTGAATTTTTTGTAGAACTGGCAGATATCTAACTGGGTTAATGTTAACAGATAGATACAGCACTCGCTCTCCGTTTTTGTTTAGTCCTGTTCCTTTTTCATAATCATACCAAGAACTTGGATGGGGTTTGCTACTTGGGCATTTTATCTCATTCTTGTCGATTTTTACTAGATTAATTTCATTATACAAACTTTGGATGGACGGGCGCAACTCTATATTTTTGTTTATAGTGATTTCTTCAACACTTGAAATTTTGCAACTTACCTTGTTTATTTTCGTTCCAGTTGAAAATTCAAAAACTTTGTTGAAAGTTGGCAGTTTCGCCACTTCAGGATCTATTGTGTACGAATTTGCTTCTTCTAATAATACCTCAATATGCTGGTTTTTATCCTTTATTTCTGGCGTAGAAAACTCTTTGCAAAATGTCAATGTTTGGCTTTTCTCTTCAGGTGTTTCTGTTGTTGCCATAACTGACTGGATGGCAGTCCCAAGCATCAATGCAATGATAAAAATTACCAGCTTTTTATTGTATTTTTCTATTATTCTCATAATACTCCCCATATCCTTTTGCAAATTAGTAACAAAACTTTTGCACTTTTTCTAAATCATCCATAACTTACAGATAGAAGAACG
>CAYLKT010000239.1:0-1655 GCA_964384305.1 uncultured Thermoplasmatales archaeon
ACGAGATATAAATTTATTTTTGTCATCAACTTCTATGCAAGTATGAACAAAGCTCCTTTCATTTGTTTTTTTAGTGACAAATATTTCAAATACCGTATTTTTGTTTTCATACACTTCCACATACACGCTTTCTTTTATGCCGAAAATAGATTCAGAAAGCTTATGAGAAAGATCAAAACTTTTTATGAATGAAAGGCCCAGTATTTTTGTAAAAAATATCTTTGCTTTTTCTGCATTATTAACTTCAAGTGCAACATGTTTCAGAGAAGTTTTTTTCATAATTGATCCTTAACAACAATAAAAAAAGGAAGGAAATTCTTATAGAATTTCAAGTTCTTTTCCCAATTTTTCGAATTTTTCAAGTGCAAAATCCAAGTCTTTTCTTGTAAGGCCTGCATTCATCATGGTTCTAATTCTGGCCTTGTCCTTTGCAACCATTGGAAACACAATTGGTAAAGCAAATACTCCTTCTTCGTAAAGTCCATTTGAAAGATCTTTTGCTTTGCTTGATTTGCCAACCATTACAGGCGTTATTGGTGTTTCACTGTGCCCTGTGTCAAACCCCATATTTTTTAGTTCTTTTTTGAAATAATTGGTATTATCCCATAGGGTCTTCACATGTCTTGGTTCGGTCTCAAGTACCTCAATTGCTGCTAGTTGCGCACCAGCAACCGCTGGCGGATGTGAACCAGAAAGCAGCCATGTACGTGATTTATTTAATGCAAAATTTACTAGGTCCTGACTACCTGCTATAAGACCCCCAACTACTCCAAACGCTTTAGAAAATGTTCCCATCTCTACATCAATTTTTCCTTCAAGTCCAAAGTGAGCTCCAATTCCCCGCCCATCTGGACCGATTACTCCTTCACCATGAGCGTCATCAACATATGTCATTGCACCATATTCTTTTGCAAGTTTTACAATTTTATCCATTGGTGCAATGTCTCCATCCATACTAAAAACTCCGTCAGTAATGGTCAGTATCCTATTGTATTTTTTATCCGCATCTATAAGAGCTTTTTCCAACTCCCCCATATCACGGTGTTTATATACAGCACGATCTGCTTTTGTAAGTCTTACACCATCAATAATGCTGCCATGATTTAACTCATCAGAGATTATGATATCTCCTTTTCCAACTAGTTGTGGTATGAGTCCTGCATTTGCTGCAAAACCTGTTTGATAGATAAGACTTGACTCTGTTCCTTTAAACTTTGCAAGGCGTTTTTCTACCTCCATGTGAAGTTCCATGGTTCCTGCAATAGCTCTTACTGAACCAGAACCTGCACCATATTTTTCCGCAGATTCGCATGCTTTTTTAATAAGCCTTGGATGGTTACTCAGATTCAAATAATTGTTCGAACATAGCATAATTACTTCTTTGCCATCCACTACAGAGTGGGGAGTCGAACCAGTTTCTAGAATGCGAAGTTTCCAATCAAAATCATTCTTTACAAGATTTTCATACTCTTCTTTTAAAAACGCTGTTGGGTTTCGTACCATTTTTAATTTCCTCCCTTAGATTTTAAAAACTAACTGGTTGCAGTGAATCGTAGGGCGATATTAAAAGTTGCTGGTTTGTATCTTTACAACCCTGCTCAATCTATATCCTATAACAACCATCATAAATTCTCTTTCGGCAAATTCTTTGTCAA
>CAYLKT010000240.1:0-1646 GCA_964384305.1 uncultured Thermoplasmatales archaeon
TCCTACGCTTAATAATATTTGAAAGCGTTTCGCGTTCTCCATTTTCTGATGACACCGCAAATAAATAATCTGACCTAGCATCAATAGAATTAAGTCGAGATTCGAATCCAAAAAAACTTGTCAAACCGCCTGAAAAATTGTCAGCAATATTTTTAAGTTGAGAGAAGTTATTTTGTGATATTAACTCTTCAGGGACATATTTTTCAATAAAATCTAAATAATCTACGGTACTTGCCCCCATTGATGGGAAATTTCTAATAATTAAATCATCATCTAAATGAAATTTACCATTGATGAAAGATGAATCTCTTGTGGTTAATAACGGATCCCCAAAGCGGATTGATTGACTGAGAAACCCATTCATTGTATCATACTCATACACGCCATTTTGATATTTAGATGCCCATATAAATTTTGTTTGCACCTAAGTATGCAGGTAGAAAAATAAAAAATTGGAATTCAAATTATCTTAATATCCATATTCCATAAAAAATTGACATTTTTGTAATATAATAATGCTTATAATAATTTGATAAGGTATTCTAAGTAGATACATTTAACATATATCAAGCAAAACAAATAAAAACGATACTTTGATAAAAGAAAGTATGGTTTCGATCCAATGATCCCGCTTTAAAAAACAAAGCATCTAAACCTTGAATCGTAACTTTCATTTATGAAAAGTACATGTTAATTGCGCTTCTGCTAAAATATGTCCAGACATCGTTTTTTCTAACTTTTTTTTGGAGACACCATGATCTAGATCAAGCAGTGTATCTAATGCATATAGTTTGAAAAAATACTGGTGTTTTCCAAACGGGGGACATGGTCCTAGATACCCCTGTTTTCGGAGGCTGTTCCTACCTTGAGGATATGTAATATTTTCACCCTTCGAAATTCCCATAGTATCCGATGGTATATTCCAAACAGTCCAGTGGACAAATGTTATTAATGGTCCACCAGGATCATCCAAAATGATTGCAAGGCTTTTTGCATTTTCAGGAACATCACTAAATGCCAATGGTGGCAAAATATTGTCTCCAGTCCCCGTATATTCAATTGGTATAGGCATCCCATTTTCAAATGCAGGGCTAGATATTTTCATGGCTCACCACTCCCTTCACTACTCCAAAGTAGTTACATCTTTAAAAACATATCCCAAAGGAACAGCAAAAGTTAAGCAAACTCTCACTCTTATCTACAATCTATATCTATGGAAGCCATGAGCGCACAGAATGAGTCTGGACCAGTAAATTGAGATAGTAAAAACATCTCTGAAGAAGAGTATACTATACGTCTTAGAAAAGAACTATTTCCATCGCCAAAACCTGTGTGTAACTTGATATAACCTCAATAAACAGAATGGTAAAACTCTACTAAAAGAGCAAATTTAATACACTAATTTTTCTTTTACCATTGTGTGACAGCCAATAAGAAAATATTGATAGTAACAGTTATCGTTATCCTTCTTCTCACCACAACAATTTATACCATTGCGACAAATTGGGAAGAGATAGTTAGGAAGGAAAATGAGAACAACACCCTGCTTTTAGAGAGTCTAAAAAATGAAGTCAACGAAGAACTTAAATCATTTAAAATGAAAAAAATACTAAAGCATCGTGACCTTGTACTAAGAAAGGAAAACT
>CAYLKT010000241.1:0-1645 GCA_964384305.1 uncultured Thermoplasmatales archaeon
GCAAAAGTTATGTCAAAAAATGAAAAATCATCAATGGTTTCAGGTTTTTATAAATTACCTGTCGAAAAAAGAATTAATTTTGTAAAAGATTTTGCAGATCTATCAGATGATGATGAAAAGATTTTTTCTTCTTGTTTGAACATGGAAACTGCTGACCGCATGGTAGAAAATGTCCTGGGAACTTTTGAATTACCCCTAGGAGTAGCAGTTAACTTTGTTGTAAACGGCAAGGATTATCTTATACCCATGGCAACAGAAGAAAGCAGTGTTATAGCTGCTGCCAGTAATGCAGCAAAAATCGCGAGAATAAAAGGAGGGTTCACAACTGAATGTTCAGATCCATTAATGATCGGACAGCTTCAACTATTGAATGTGAAAGATGTGGCCGGTGCGGCACAAACAATTTTGAACCATAAAAATGAACTTTTAAATCTTGCTAACGCACAAGATAAAATCCTTGTAGATTTTGGTGGGGGTGCAAAGGATCTCGAGGTTAGAATTCTTGACAGCCCCATTGGAAAAATGATTGTTACACACATTATAGTTGATGTTCGTGATGCAATGGGTGCTAATGCTGTTAATACTATGTGTGAAGCACTAGCCCCGATGCTCGAAGAGTTGACAGGTGGAAAAATCCGCCTTAAAATACTTTCAAACCTTGCAGATAAAAGAATTGTAAAAGCAAAAGCCACATTTGACAAAGAAAAAATGGGTGGCAAACAAGTTGTCGATGCATTTCTTGAGTCGTATACACTAGCATCCATTGATCCATATCGAGCAGCAACCCATAACAAGGGAATCATGAATGGAATAGATGCATTAATTATTGCCACTGGAAACGATTCTAGAGCAATCGAAGCAGGAGCTCATGCATATGCTGCAAGAAACGGACAATATACATCTTTGACAAAATATTACAAAGATAAAGCAGGAAATCTTGTAGGGGAAATCGAACTACCTCTTGCAGTAGGGATTGTAGGAGGCGCTGGAAATATCCATCCAAAAGCAAAACTTTGTAAAAAAATACTTGGAATTAAATCAGCAAAGGAACTTTCTGAAATTGTAGCATCTCTTGGCCTTGCACAAAACTTTGCCGCAGTATTCGCCCTTTCCACAGTTGGAATACAAAAAGGACATATGAGCCTTCATGCAAAAAATATTGCCGTGATGGCTGGTGCAAATGGAGAAGAGATAGACAAAGTAGCAGAACAGTTGAAAAAAGAAGGAAAAATAAAACTAGATAGAGCCAAAGAAATACTGAAAGAAATCAGATAATTCTATCGGATATATCATCTGGCTCTCGTTCACAATAATAACATTTGATTACAACAGGATCTTTATTTGTCACAATAAAACGGCTTTTTACTGGCTCATTAGAGTTAGAAACGCATGTAGGGTTAGAGCATTTTACAATGTCAATTATTTCATCTGGGATTTCTACATGGCGCTTCTCAACCACGTCATAATCTCTAATAATGTTTATTGTGGCTTTTGGCGCGATAAGTGCAATTTTATCTACTTCTTTTGAAAGGAGCTCTCTTTCCTCAATTTTCACAATGTCTTTCTTTCCAGATTTACCGCGAGCATTCATTGCAACACTTATTACATTATCAGTTTCATCCGGAATTTTTAGTACATGCAACAC
>CAYLKT010000242.1:0-1645 GCA_964384305.1 uncultured Thermoplasmatales archaeon
AGTCTTGAGAAATACTTTGCAACAGTACCACCACCGCCTTTGTCAACTTTGCCGAGTTCTCCGGTTTGCCATGGTATTTTTTCTTTGTTAAGCATTGTCCGGATTTCTGCGACATATTCTGCAGAGGCATCGTTTGCTGAGTATTTCCCACCATGACCGGTATATTTGGACATTACAATGCCATTTCCTAGCGATGATGCGTTCTTCAGTTCAAAAACTTCTGTGTAGTTTGGTGTCACGGCTGCATTGACATCTGCTGAGATCACTTTGGATTTAAGCATGACATGGTCAACATCAGCCTTTGGATCAAGTTCTTTTATAACTGATCGAAGAAACGTTGTAACTTGAGCAGTAGCACTTCCTTCACTACCTATTTCTTCTTTATCTACAAAAAGTGATAGAGCAGTATGCTCTGGGTTTTTTACATCAAGAATAGCTTTTAACGATGTAAAAGCACATGCCTTATCGTCCTGTCCATATGCACCTATTAACGATTTGTCAAATCCAATATCTTTTGCTTTGAATGCAGGGACTACTTCTAACTCAGCGGAGATAAAATCCTCCTCTATAATTCCATAATCTTTATGGAGTTTGTCTAGAATTGCTGTTCTGATTTTTTCTTTAAAATCACCCTTCACAGGCCTGCTTCCTACAACAATATCTAAGCTTTCTCCTTTTATAGCATCATCTATCTTTTTTTTGCCTTGTACTTCACGAGACAGATGAGGAAGCAGATCTGGGACAGAAAACACAGGGTCAGATTCCTTTTCTCCCAAGGTAAAGGTAACCTTTTCCCCATCTTTTTTCACGACAACACCATGTAAAGCAAGAGGAATGACTACCCATTGGAATTTTTTGATTCCTCCGTAATAGTGTGTTTCAAAGAGACCAAGGTTGCTTTCTGAATCTTCATAGAGCGGAATCTGTTTCAGATCAAGTCTTGGTGAATCTATATGTGAGATAACGATACGTAGGCCTTCACTTATTGGTTTTTTGCCAGGTATGATGATTGCTGCTTCTTTCTCTCGGTTTATTGTAATTTTTTTCTTACCTTTTTTTGATATTTCTTTTATTTTTTGTACTGCTTCTCGTTCTGTTTTGCAGTCATTTAGAAATGTTTTGTACTCTTCAGAAAAATCAAAGGCTTTTTTTATTTGATCTTTAGTAAAAATCTCCCATGCTGACTTCTTCTTATATGCATATTTGCTTTCATTCTCGCTCATGTAGACTCCTCTTTAGACAGTCATAGTATGACGACATAAAAAGATAACTGGAAAGAGATTTAAAAAAAGAAGATTGTGGAACTTTATGTTTATCGTTTTTTCTTCCACAAGAAAATAAATCCTATTGCCATAATTGCAATAATGAATTCGAAGCCAGGTGTGTCATTTGTGTCACCTTCAAGAATCTCGATTTCATATGTAACACTTTCTGATGTATCTGAACTATCTGTTACAGTGAAAGTGTAATCATATATTCCTGGTTCATCGTATATGTGAGTTGGATTCTGCTCTGTCGATGTCGATTCATCTCCAAAATCCCAGTGGAATTCATACGGTCGTTGGCCAAAGTAGGGGCTTCCTTCAAACTCAACAGCTAATCCGGCCTCAGCTGGACTTGTTGCATATGCATCAACCATTAGAGG
>CAYLKT010000243.1:0-1630 GCA_964384305.1 uncultured Thermoplasmatales archaeon
TATTCTGCCTTTTTCAATAAAACTTTCTGCAAGGATTATAGATGTTTACAATTAATTTGGTGGAGCCATGTTTTATACTTTACAACATAAGTCTCTTTTACGGCTCAGCATTCAATAACTCGTAGAAATTAAAATAATGGACAGGATTTTTATGTGCATTTTTAAATCTGCTTGCAAAAGAAACAGTCATGTCTCCAGTTTCTGGACAGGCAACCCATTGATGAAGGGGGGAATAATAACCAAATTTTTCCATTATACCAAACCAAAAATCAGTTCTTCCATTATATATGTCTCGAAGTATTGACATGGAGTTGTTTAGATCCATTTCTCCCCATACTCTATTAATCCCTTTGCTAACGGCAATATAGTGTCTCCAAGGTATAAATGAGGGAGTCTTTCCCCATCCTAAAAGATTTTTACCAAAGATTAATGAAAGAAATGGCAACATTCTTGGATTGTATCTGTTCCTTTGTGTTTCGGCTGTTTCAGTGTTAATAAAAATGTTTGTCCTTCTTACGACATGGTCAATACTAAAAAATGGTTTTGTTGATTCGGTCGAGTCATTCCACGTTCCAACATATGAATGATTGGCAGTTTGTTCAACTGCATAACCTTCACGATTATTTCCATCAGATATAATAAAATTCCAGCCACATGTCCTATTTGAATTAATTATGTGTATTGCTTCGTCGGCAGTTGCAGCATGATCAAGTATCATCCTTTGTCTGAAAATCATGGGGGTACCAGAATACCATTCATCATTGGACCAGCAGGTTAGTACTTCTGTTGATATACTTTTTTCGTTAAAGCCTCCTAAACTTCCAACAAGACCAGCAAATGATGGTTCCATGGATGCATAGCCATTATCCGGTTCACGAACTATTATGATTTGATTTTCCTGAATGAATTTTTTACTTATGGGGTCCATAATACTGGGAGGGAAGTCAAGACTTCGAACATGAATCAGTCTGCCATCAAATGTTGCTGGTCCCCATCCTGCCCAACCGCTACAATGGGCGTATACTGTGACGATATTCCCAACTGCTACATCATCTAATGACATATTTGTTGCATCTGCTAAACCTTGCATTTCATCAATGTATGCTTGTGGAACAAACTCTTTCATTTCATACCAGAGATTAAGGAAATCGTCATAACAAAAACCTAATATCTTAGAAAAATTTACATACGCTCTAAAGTCTTGCAATGCTTCCTCCTTTAGAAGATACCCGTGTTGGTATCCCATTTCATAATTGGAACCACTTAGATGGATGATTTTTACCTCATCACGTATTTCAAGCCAGCCCCCCTCTAGCACGTCAGAACACCTTAAGGTTTCATCTCTGTCTTCAATATGGTGTTGGTCATTTTCTATCAAAAGAGTGCTTCCAGATGCAGATAAAGTTGTAACTAGAAAAATAAATCCTACAAAGATGCAAGATATTTTTTTATTCATATTCTGTTACCCCCATATGAAACCAAAGGAACCAATACAAGCAATTCTTAATAGGTCTTAGTGACAGGTTCATATATAAAATCATCCATCCTAATTGTCTATTTTGATGTGAAGTCACCAAGAGACAAAAACCTTTAAATAAAGAGTTTCCTTCCTATGCCTCTACTAACCCTG
>CAYLKT010000244.1:0-1616 GCA_964384305.1 uncultured Thermoplasmatales archaeon
GGATCTATTTTTTTATCAAAAGAATGAAAGTCTTTAAACACATATGGGAGTTTGGCTATTTCGTTCTTAAAATCAATATTGATTTTCGTCTGCTCGATAAATTCATATTTAGTGCCAAATAAGCCAAGTTGGCTTACTTGGAGCTTCTGCTTAATATAAGGAATAAATTCATGATTAATTTCATAGCCCACTGAACTTCGGCCAAGATTTTTGGCAGCAAGGGAGGTTGTACCGCTTCCAAGAAATGGATCAAGAATTTTATCTCCGACAAATGAAAACATTTTAATTAATCTTTTTGGAAGTTCTTCAGGGAACATTGCAATATGACCATCTTGCTTTACGCCGCCAAAATTCCAATGCCCCGAGAAATATTCCTTCCATTCTTCTTTTGTCAACCTTGACAGTTCCTTGCTTTTTTTGTCAGGTCTTGTTGGAGTGCCAAGTTTTTTAAACAATAAAATAAATTCATAATCAATTGATAGAATACCATTGCGCGGGAAAGGAAAACTCCCCATTATACTGGCACCCCCAGTAGTGTTAGTTGTTGTTTTTTTCTGCCAAATTATAGCGCCCATATAATCAAAGCCAATTGTTTCGCAAAATTTGATTATTTCCGTTCTTATTGGAATAACTTTATATCTTCCATAATAAACAGAACGGGCAAATTGATCCCCGATATTTACACACAGTCTGCATCCGTTATCAAGGACACGATAACATTCATTCCAAACAAGATTTAAGTTGTTAATATAATCCTCATAACTATCATTAAAACCGATTTGGTCATTTGTTCCATAATCTTTTAGTTGCCAGTATGGTGGAGATGTAATCACTAACTGGACAGACTTATCTTTTAATTCTCCCATATGACGACTATCACCTGTAATTATCCGATGTCTTGTTGTAAAGTTCATTTTTATCCTTTAACCCTTTATTTTCGACACATAACCACCTGTTGCTAACATGCGAAGCACTGAACCTTGAAAAACTACCTGCTTTGATGCGGAGCAGGGCATTTCAAAAACCGCCGAGCTGTTGGCGGTCAGGTGATTAGTTGGGTGATGCTTACAGGTAGAACCTCAAGCATTGCCCCCGCTTCCGCCTCTGATTCAACTCTTGTTTTCATAACATTTAAAGAAACAACACATGAATCTCCGCCGGGGGTTTCTTTAAAAATTGTTTCGTTGAGTGCATCCATAAATCTCTTGAGCAAATTGTCCAAATCAGGACCGTAGGGAAAGTCTTTTGGAAATTTATTTGGAGGGAGCAGGAAAGTAATTTTCAGAATGCAAGCGTATTTTACAGGAGGTAGTTCTTTAGTCTGATCTCTTATTTCTTGTGACCATTGAGCCGGAGCATTGACGCGACCTTTTGCCTTACTTTTGCTGTAAGGAACACCAGAAATTTTTTTGCAGATATATTTCATCTGTTTCTTTTCATCCAACGAAAAGGTCACCTGCACCAGAAGCTTACAGGATGTGCTAAAATACTCAAATATTGTTGTTCGCTATGAGTTTTCTAAAGTGCCCCGGCTTCTGGTGTCAGGTGAAGCGGCTGGTTGGCCGCTGTTTTTTCTTTCATATGTTGCATTCGGGCACATATCATTCATGTAGCAA
>CAYLKT010000245.1:0-1610 GCA_964384305.1 uncultured Thermoplasmatales archaeon
CATGATTAGTGATACGCCATGTTTATCCAAACGTTAGTGATATCAGATATCCCGTGTAATACGCTGCAATAATTACAATGACTGCAATAATTAAGTGCTCAGCAACAACATGCCAAGATGTATTTTTTTGATTTTTAGCAATATTATAACTAAAAATACCTAACAAAGACAACCCCCAAACAATGCTAACAATAACTGCAGGTGTGAGTTCTAAGAACAAAACCGGAATAACAAATGATGCGGCAATGAAAAACTTGCAACAAAGGGTGGAAAGTGTTGACTCCCAGATTTCCCTAGGTGTATGTCTATTCTCAGATTCTTCAGAAATATGAATTCCCATTGCGTCTGAGAGTGAATCTGCTATAGCTATAGTCAATATACCGCCAATAACAACTAGTTTTGAATTTGTTCCAGAGGTTAATCCAACCATCAAACCAAGTGTTGTGATTATGCCTGAAGTTAGGCCAAAGCTAACTCCTACTTTTAATGAATGCCTCATAACTAGGTCCTCTCTCTTCTCAAATGTTAATATCCAATAGACGTATTTTATTTTGCTGTATATTTATTACAAATCCCTGTCAACTTATTCTATTTTACAAAAGAAAGTAACTTTAGAATAACACAAATTGGAAATAAAAGCGTAAAATTTACAAAAGAGATATCTATGACATAATTATTCGCTCCAAATACTGGCATAGAGTGAAAAGGGAGGCAATTAAGATTTATGGAACTGGTGGGATCGTCTTTTCGATGGTGTCCCAGATGTGTAAATTTCCGTGAAAATTAAAGCCCATGCCTCCAAATTGAGCTGATAAATATAACAGGGCGATTTGATCTTTAAAAATAATTTGCAGGAGGAAAATAATGCCAAAGCAAAAAAATGTTAAAGAAGGATATGAAGAAATGTACAAAAGCTGGACATGGGACATTCCAAAGTATTACAACTTTGGATTTAACGTTGTTGATAAAAGGGCAGAAGATAGAACAAAACTGGCACTAATATCAATACATGAAGATGGAAAAAATGCTACATACCATACCTTTTATGATCTTAAGACAAAGTCTAACAAATTTACAAACGTCTTAAGAAAAATGGGTGTAAACAAGGGTGATCGAGTTCTAGTGGTCCTTCAAAGTATTCCTGAATGGTATGAGGCGCTCATAGGTATGTTTAAACTTGGTGTTGTTCCAATGCCTGGTACTGTTCTTTTGACTGCGAAAGATGTAGAGTATAGGATAAATCGTGCAGAAGCATGTATGGTCATAACAGATATCAATCATGCACAGATAATTGAGGAGATAAAAGACAAGTGTCCATCGCTGAAGCACTTTATGCTTGTAAGAGATAAAAAAGAAGGATGGCTTAACTTTGAAGAAGAGATGGAAAAATCGTCTAGTGAGCTTGATCGAAGGGATGTTGAAAAGACAAGCACTGATGATCCGATGCTCATCTATTTTACATCTGGTACAACGGGTCACCCAAAGATGGTTTTGCACACGCATAAATATCCACTTGGTCACGAGGTTACTGCAAGATTCTGTCAGAATTTGACAGACAAAGACCTTCATCTCACAGTTTCTGAAACTGGTTGGGCAAAAGCTGCATGGGG
>CAYLKT010000246.1:0-1609 GCA_964384305.1 uncultured Thermoplasmatales archaeon
TACAACCAAGTAAAACGAAATCAACCCGTTCACCATAACTCAAAATAACAAACTCTCAACAGATAGAAAATCATTAAATGTGACGTCAGATGCATATTTTGAATCCCAATGCAGACATAAAATCAATGTTGCATAGAAATTTTCGAGGTCGTGTACAATCAATCAGAACGTAGTAGATAACCAAATTTTTACAGTTTAACAAAAACAACAAAAAATTTATATCCCATTACAGGATTATCCTGTGTCAGGATATGAAGTTTTATAATCGTAAAAAAGAAATCGAGTTGCTCGGAGATGAACTCAAAAAAGAAAAAACTTTCGTAGTAATATATGGAAGAAGACACGTTGGTAAAACACGACTTGTAGAGGAAGCACTAAAAAAAAGAGAGCATGTAGAATTTTTTGTACCAAGAAAAAGAGTAACCCCGTCCTTGCTATACTTTCAACAAAAACTAATGGAACAAGAAGGATACTCACCATCATTCAAAACTATTGATGAATTCTTAGAATATCTTTTTAGAAACCTTAAAAAACCAATATTTTTTGATGAAATATCTAACTTTCAATACCTTGATCCAAGTGCCTATTCTATACTACAGAACTTATTGGATAAACATGATGCTAAATTAATTGTAACAGGATCATACGTTGGCATAACAAAGAAAATTTTTACTAATGCAAAGGAACCCCTTTTTGGAAGATCCACATGCATGTTGAACCTTAAACCATTGCCTGTATCAACTGCTGTTAAGATGACTCAGGATATCGGTTACAACCTATCTGATTCTATCAAACTATGGTGTATCCTTGGCGGTATACCTAGATATATAGAACTTACTCAGGGTTGTTCAAAATTCAAAGATTATATAGAAAAAATGCTATCGCCAGGATCTATTTTCATAGAAGAAGGTATAAATGTATTAATTCAAGAGTTTGGAGGAAAATGGGAAACCTACTTTTCTATTCTAGAGTCAATAGAACATGGTGCTCGACCTACTGAGATAGCAAACCGTATAGGTGCAAGTATTACATCAATTCCTAAATATCTTAAGGATCTAGAAAGACTTGAAGTAATTAAAAGACGGCATCCATTGATTGGAAACAAAAGAAATGTTAGATACGTAATAAATGATAATTTTTTTACATTCTGGTTTAAAGAAATTTATCCACGTTTAGAAGAATATAGAAGTAATCTAAAAAAACCATCATATGACGCAATACAGACGTTTCTTGGAAAAATGATGGAACGATTCATAGTTGAAATCATCAAAGAAAAAAATATGTTTGACGTCACGTCTATAGGTTCTTGGTGGTCACATAAAGGCGACGAGATAGATGTTGTTGCTATAAATAAAAATACCAAAGAAATTTTATTTTGTGAATGTAAATGGCGTAATCAAACTGTTAATTGGGGTGTTGTGGAGGAGTTGAAACAAAAAGCACATCTAGTTGATTGGCATAACAAAATAAGAAAAGAACGTTTTCTTGTCGTTTCTAAATCTGGCTTCACCAAAAATTGTCTTGAACGGATGAATGAAGAAGATGTTTTACACTGGGATTTAAAAGATATCGAAAATAAAATCAAATAACAATTTTAAGAAGACGAAAA
>CAYLKT010000247.1:0-1608 GCA_964384305.1 uncultured Thermoplasmatales archaeon
TTTAACAAAACGTCTTCCAATAAATCTTTCTTTTTTTATTATCGCTTCTTTAATTTCGTTCTCTAAAGAATTATCACCAATTCTATTAATTAAATTGTCTAAATCTGGATGTATATCGATTAGTGCTACAGGATCTATGTGATACTCTTTACATAATGATTCAATTGCTGAAATTAAATTTAGATAAGCTATATCAGGATTTCTTTCAATTTCAATTAATGCCTTATGATATAATCTTGTCGCTAATATGAATTTTTGATGATATTCTGCTTTTAGATTTTTTACTAATTCAATCCATTCTGAAATATCATTAAGGTTTCCTTTGCCAGAGATAATTTCTTTATCTATCCAACCAAACTGTTTTTTTGAAAATGTTACTGGTTTATTATTCATCCGTACAATAGGCCCAAGTATTAATCTTCTCCTTAAAAATAAAGAAAAAAGAGAGATAAGCTCATCAGCGATATTTTCCACGGACTAACTAAAATCCTTCTTTTTTCTTTTTCTAAAATACCAAAAATATTTTGAGGTTTCTATCATTATAACTGGCAATACTTCTAACTATTAGTTTTTTAAAGAATGACATGTTATGAAGCTGTAGTTTGCAGGAGGTAAGGAAGATGGCATATGATGATGGACAAGTAAAAGATTTAGTAGAGAAACTACAGGCAGGAGAGCTCACTCCTAAAGAGGCGAAGAAAAGACTTAAAGAAAGAGGGCTTCTAGAAAAGGAGGCTTGGGAGATTATTCCATGGGTCGTTTATTTTATACTTTTGATACCTCTGAACCTTAAGTTCTCTTCTTTCAGAGTCATAAGTTCCAACAACTCATCTGTTGCTGCTGGCTTCACCAGCTTCCCATTTTCAAAAGATGCGTGTCCGTTCACTTTGGTTCGTGCTTCTGCTTCTTTCTGCTTTTCGCTACTTTTTTTCTTGCTCATATTTTCTCCTTCTGCCATTTCTAGGCACAATACATCAATTCTCCTAGGAAGTAGAAGAGCCTTATGGAATTTTTAGGTGTTTCACCGTGGTTTTTATCGGCATTCGTCTAAACAGAAATTTTATCTGTATCGCAAAAAGTGGCTGATAAAGGTCGGTTTTGATATGCAACCCCCTACCTTTTGATATCTGGTTTTACCGATAACTCGCTGATTCAACCATGTTTTTAACAAAATCAAGTTCAAACTCTCTGCCATTTACGTTGGCACTTCTCATAAAACTGTTCCTTTTTTACCGCATATTACTTATTAAATCGAGAAATAGTAAAACACGTGCCCACACATCTTAAATATGAATGTTTTCTAAAACAGGGCTTTGCACAAATAATCGGTTTTGCACAAAAAATACTGATTCTGCACAAAAATTCATTTTATACAATACTTTTATATCGAGAAAACATCAAACACTTGTCTATACGTGTCAGATATAGGTATCTCAACTTTGCTCTACTATAAGATAGTTAATTATAAAAACTATAAATCATATTGTTTCCTCGCAAAAATTTAGAAGAGACAAGTATAAAACATGGTATGGATAATAGCAGGTGTTTTAATTATAGTTTTTCTAATATTCCTTTCTGCATTTTTTTCAAGTTCAGAAATGGCTTTTA
>CAYLKT010000248.1:0-1592 GCA_964384305.1 uncultured Thermoplasmatales archaeon
TAGATGCTAAAAAAAGAATAAATCTGGCATGTAAAATGGTTGGTTTTGCTGTTCAGGCTGCAATAAATAACCGTGAAAGACACAAGATGGTCGAAACGTTTATGTTGATAAATGATAGAGCAACAATTGCCTGTGAGGTGCCAGTTTGGTATTGGGATAAAAAACTTGATAGTGGCGTCACAGGACATATTGATCTGTTGCAGGTAAGAAACAATCTTGTTTACATAATGGATTATAAACCACATGCCTCTAAAGATAAAAAAGCACCGCAGCAATTATATCATTATGCTGTTGCTCTTTCATTTAGAACCAAGATGTCACTTGAGAACATTCGTTGTGCATGGTTTGATAAAGATTCATACTTTGAATATAGCCCAGTAGATGCAGATGCAACACTCATCTCAAAGCTTTCAAAGAAATAAAAGAAAGCTTTAATTATCGAAAAATGGACAAAGAATATGCCTCAAAATTCGATGTGAGGGGAGCATACTTCTAAAGTATTAGATAAGATTTATATCATGAAAACTGAACGAGACTTATGCCACGAATTTTGGATGTGATTTATGTTAGTTGGAAGAGAACTAGAAATGCCTCGAATAGTGAACGGAATGAAAACAAAACCACAGTGGTTTTGTTCGAATGAATACTAAATAGTGTTTGGTATGGAATTGAAGAGGGTCTAAGTTCCAAAAGGTTTTTGGATGGCGTTGATTAGGTTTAAGCGTTATGGAGTTTTGGTGTAAGAGTGTATAAATGTGTTTCTCATGAAAATATTACTAGTTCAAGAATCAGATTGGCTAAAAAGAAATCCTCATCAACTTCATATACTCGTTTATTGTTAAGTATGCTTGAAAAATGATATTATGTAGGAGAAATTGCCGATGTTGACATCTGAAATCATATTGGAAAGGCTTGAAGATAACAAAAATAAAATTGGGCAATATGGTGTGAAAAGAATTGGTTTATTTGGATCGTATTGTAAAGATAAACAAAAAAAAAAGAGCGATATCGACATTTTAGTGGAATTTAAAAAAGGTAAAAAAACATTTGATAATTATATGGATTTAAAATTCTTCCTTGAGGATATCTTTGATTGTACCGTTGATCTTGTGGTTAAAGAGGCATTAAAAATAGATTTGAAATCTTCGATTATGCGGAGTGTAAAATATGCCACGGGAATATAAAGCATATCTTAGAGATATACTGGAAGCAAGCGCTAAAATAGAAAAATATGTTGAAGATATGTCTTTCGAAGATTTCTCTCAAGATGATCTCATAAAAGATGGGGTTGCAAGAAATCTGGAAATTATTGGTGAGGCCGCAAAAAACATACCAAATGAAATTAAAAAGAAAACTTCTGACTTGGAATGGAGAAAAATCGCAGGATTGCGAGATATTCTGATACATGCATATTTTGGTATAGATGTTGAAATTGTTTGGGATATAGTCAAAAACAAAATACCGACCTTAAAAGAAAAAATAATGGAAATGCTCGCTCAAATCAAAGAGTAGAATTTCATCTGTAATGCCATTTGAATCTATAATTTTGAATTAAGTACTAGGTAAATTTTGAATACAGGTTTGAATGCTAT
>CAYLKT010000249.1:0-1548 GCA_964384305.1 uncultured Thermoplasmatales archaeon
GAAGAAAAACTCCAGTGTTTAGGAGCATTTCTACTGCAAGAAGTCTAAATAGATGAAACTGCTTGAGGAAAGTGTTACATTAAGCCGTGCAACTGGTTGATGCCATGATAGATAGTTATAAAGTTATAAGAGATCCAATTCATGGAAACATAAAAGTCGAAGGAATGTTTCTTGAACTACTTGAGACTCCAGAACTGCAGCGGTTATATAACATAAAGCAATTAGGATTTGCACATCTTGTTTTTCCGGGTGCACATCACACAAGGCTAGAACATTCTTTAGGAACATACCATATGGCATCAAGATGTGCTCAAGCGTTAGACCTAGACAAAACAGAAAAAGAAATCATCGAATGCGCAGCACTTCTTCATGACATCGGCCATGGCCCATTTTCACATACACTAGAGTCCATATTAAGAGAGAATATCCATGTAGATCATGTAGGACTTACCGAAAAGATTATTTTTGGAGATTATAAAATATTTGACGAAAATGAAAAAAAATATCTTGAATCGGGTAGCGTCTCAGACGTTCTGAATAAGTATGATGCAAATAAGGAGGAAATGTCAGATATTATAAAGGGAGAAACTTACAAAAAACTTTATTTAAGTCAACTTTTGAACAGCACAATTGATGTAGATCAATTAGACTACCTTGCACGTGACGCATATTATACCGGTGTTGCTTATGGAATGATAGACACTGAAAGATTTTTACAGACATTAGTAATAAATGAGGATAATTTGGCAATAACGAGAAAAGGAGTAGGAGTTGTGGAGAGTATTTTACTAGCCAGAACTCTAATGTATTCGTCTGTTTACTTCCACAAGACCGCAAGGATTGCTGAATTGATGCTTTCAAGAGCAATAGAAATGCTGCCAAAAGGTGATGCCTTAGAGCTTTTCAAAATGACAGATTCTGAATTAATGATTAATGCAAAAAAACTTGGTGATTTTCAATATGAAATTATCACTCGTCTAAAATACAGGAAACTGTTTAAACAGATATACTCTGCATCCAAATTAGATCTCGACGAACAAAAATTAAATATAATCAGAAAGCTAGAAAAACATAAAATAAGGAAAGAAAAGGAAAAAGAAATTGAGGATGCATTAAAAATACCAAGAGGGCACATTATAATTGATGTACCTCGCCAAGACGTCCATCTATCTGAACCGCGAATTAATCAAACCAACATAAAAGTGGTTGACCAAAACAAAAGTTGGTCTTTTGACAACTTAACTCCAATTGCAAAGGCCATAAAAGAAAAATCTATTCCAGAATGGACAATAATGATAATTGCAGATGAGAAATTTAGAGATGCTATAACAAAAAACGCTGAAAAACTACTTTTCAACTAATTAGTTAAGGAGAGAATGGGGGAAGATTGAAGGTGGTGAGGAGAGATTTTTAAAAAAAAATCTATAATCTCCCCCATTCGCACAATTATATATCTATAGAGAGTATATAAATTTTATTATACAATTATTACTTCCTAAAAAAGGCACTCAATGTGAAATGATTTTTACACATATTTTGGTTTTATAA
>CAYLKT010000250.1:0-1539 GCA_964384305.1 uncultured Thermoplasmatales archaeon
CCAGATTTATTATATTTTTTATGGATTGCTGTAGGTATCCCGCGACCGTCATCAATAACGGTAACTGATCCATCTCTATTCAACGATACAACAATTTTAGTTGCAAAACCAGCAAGGGCTTCATCAATAGAATTATCAACTACCTCATAGACAAGATGGTGCAGCCCTCTTTCATCAGTGCTACCGACATACATAGCAGGGTTCTGTTTTACTGCTGCAAGACCTTCTAATACTTTTATAGAGTCTGTATCATAACTTCCGTTTTGTTCACTTTTTTCTTTATTCATGGCTCTTCACATCATATTAAACATATACACTAATTCAGATAGTTTTTTCAAGGAATTTTTTCATCCCATCTTCATAGCAAATTTAAGTGTTTCTCATATGGAGAAAGCACTAATAAACGTTACTATCAAAATATCAAGAAATTTGTTTGCTTTTTAACAAAATCTTAAATATTTAGGGCAGTATAACCATTTGTTGATTTGTGTGGGGGAGTAATGTGGCAAAAAAAGCATCAAGATTTGAATTAAATGTATTGTTCGTGGCACTTTTGTTGATTGTTATACCTTTGTCAGCTCTTTCGGTAAATGCTGCAGAGGGCGATTTAGCACTAGCACAGCAGTACGCTCCTGACTTTTATTTTGAAAAGGATGAATCGTGCTTTCCTGTAGATGTTTCATATCATCTTCAGAACTCTTATTTGAAAGTTTTTGGGGGAGGAGAATATCCTGGAATTCCTGCTCTTGGATCGGAAGTGAATTTTTCTCAGTGGTCTTCTCTTGTTTCTGAAAGCATATTTCAATATTTTTACCTTGATAACGATAAAGGGACTGTTGATGATGAAGCTATCATTGCAGATTATCAAAGTAAAATGAGCTCTTTGGGATATAAAGTGTATTCTCGCATTTATTCTGATAGTGCTACAACAACTGTCATCCAATATTGGATGTTTTATGCATTCAACAAAGGGGAAATAAATCAACATGAAGGCGACTGGGAAATGGTTCAGGTTGTCCTATCTGGCGGAGTCCCAACCGACGTTATGTATAGCCAGCATCATAGTGGGCAAAAGGCCACTTGGGCCCAAGTTGAAAAGGAAGACAGTCACATCAACGTCTATGTTGCACGAGGCAGTCATGCAAATTACTTAAGATCTTATTCTGGCAAGTTCGGTGCAGCAAATGACTATGTTGGTGCAAACGGGAAGATACTGACTTCAAATGACTATGATTTGGAAGTACTTGACTCACAGGACTGGCTTTCTTTTGCTGGACGATGGGGGGAATTCACAAGTGAAGAAGATTTGTTACTTGGGAGTGCTGGGCCACAGGGACCAATGTTCAGAGAAGAGGGTAATATGTGGGATAATCCACTCTCTTGGGGTGCAGGTCTCTCGCAAGCAAATGAAAACATCTTTTTGTTGGAATGGTTTCTTTATAATTTCGTTTCGTTGTTCTTGCTAGTTACTGCAATATCTTTGGGCATTGCTGTTTTCCGCATTTACAGACGTCATAAAAAACATGGCCTTGGCCCAAG
>CAYLKT010000251.1:0-1532 GCA_964384305.1 uncultured Thermoplasmatales archaeon
CCCCTTTTTTGATACAAACAGTTAAGCAATGATATTTAAAGCCACCTCCTGCTCACAGTACATGAGCTTATTACTTTTTGAGTTCCGATTTGCCTATTTGAACTAGGCATATTTTAATTTCTACTGTGTATTCCTCCAGAAATGGGATGCAAAGGATGGGAAAACAACAATTAGTAAATCAATTCACGAAGTCTATTATTTCAGAGGAGCAACGGAAGAACAAGGTAGGTACAAATCAGATCACAAGTACCTTGATAACTGCAGCATTAAGTTCTGCATTTGTCAACGAATCTTGTAAATCATCTGGTCAGGTTAGTAAAAGCCAGGTGATTTATAGGAAATTGGATGGTAAGTTAATTGAGGAGATGCGGGAGTGCTTCTTGATAAACACGATATGTTTCCTGCAGCACCTTAAGATTTACAGTAGAAATCGTCGTTTTCTTACCTCTTTTGACACGACAAAAGAGGCATTTTATGGTGATGTTTCAAAGGCAGAGGATAAAATGTATATTCACTGTGGTAGTATAGCAAAAGGATCTGAGCATTATTACGAGTATCTTACTGTTTCTATAACATGCAATGTTTCAGCGAAATACATCCTTGATGGAGTTATTGTTCCAGTTGGTTGTTATATCGAGGACTATGTGTATGAGATGATAAAATTTGTGATGGAGGTGCTTCCAGTGGGGTTGGTTCTTTTTGACAGAGGTTTTGGATCATGGGGAGTTATTTACAAGCTGAAAAAACTTGGTGTTCCGTATCTTATTTTCTGGAAGAAACAGGGAAATTGGTACAAGGAACATATGGAGAGTCTTGATGATGGAGACTTTCTGCATATGGAACGAGATGGTATCTACAATCGAGATAAAACAAATCATAAGGTAAGTTCAGGTTTTGTCCTGATAAAACAACTTGAGTATGATGGTGAAAAGTATGATTGGATTTTTGCAACCAATCTGAAATTAAAAACTGCAGAGTCCTATGTGAGACGTTATAAAAAAAGATGGGGAATAGAGACTATATACAGGATTACCGATGACATCAGGGTATATACAACATCAACAAACAGCCTCATACGATATTTCTTGTTCATGTTCACCTGTCTTGTATACAACATATGGAGGTTCTTCAAAATGTATCTGGGAGAAGATTTCACACTGGCAAATTATAAGATATGCATGATCATTTTTATGGCAAAACATGGAATGACCCACCCTAAGCATTATGACAAGTTGGAAATAATAGCTGAAAGATTCTTCAACTCCTAACAAATTGCTTTTCATTGATCTGCCAAAAAAGACTACAATCATATTTCTGTTAGATTGTACACTTTTTTCAGCTCTAAGAAATCTAAGAGAACAAGGTGAAATACAATCAAACAATACAAAAACTGAGTATTCTGATCAGAGAAAAGACATCTTGGTTGAGTTAAATGAGTGCAATTACATGCGACATAAACAAATTAGGTCATCTACTGTGCTCAAAATCAATAGGTGACATGTATCCCAATGCTGAATGAAGTCTCTTTTTAT
>CAYLKT010000252.1:0-1528 GCA_964384305.1 uncultured Thermoplasmatales archaeon
AAACCTCTATTTCTGATTGCAGATTCTCTGGTGATTTTAGCAAATTTCTTTCCTTTATCAAATGGATTATAATTTTCAGGTCTTGCAGTTTCAATAAGTTTCTTTACGATTTTTTGAACCTCAAAAGATTTTGTTGGAAGAAATTCTTTTTGCGTTTGAGGGATATTCAAAAGTTTCAGTGCTTCATCAAAACCATTTTCAGTTAGCATCCATTCTTTCTTGGTTGTAAGAAGAATCGTAGATGTTGGCCTTGAAACTAATTTTTCTTTAGCTAATGAATCAGCAGCACGATAGAGTAAACGATGCCAAAGAGGAGTTTTTACAATTCTATTTTCTTTGCGATAAATCCTTTCTAATACCGCTGTCCTTTGATTTTTTTTCAGATTAAATTCGTCAGCAATTTCATTTACAATTTCCTCTCCTGTAGCAAACTCTTTAATAACTCCATTGTGCTTAAATAGAGTTTTTAGCAAAACATTTTCGACATCTTTTCTCGATGGCATTGCCAAATCTTCAAGCATTTTACTTTCGTAACTCATAATAAGGCTTTGATTATTAGAATGGTTATGCTACTTTTCGGCGTGCGTTAGGGATAGAAGCGAAAATCCTTTTTGCAGCGTTTGCATTGTGTGTTGAGGCAAAAAGATTGAAGCGGATAGCCCGACCCTGACTGTGGGCTGGTTTGTGTGTTTGCAGAGGAAGGGTAACGCCCAAATTAAGAATATTTCTTTTTATACGCTTCGCAACTGTCAAAGTTGTCCCGGAGCCCATAAAAGGGTCAAGAACAGTATTATTTTCTTTTGTGAAAAGTTTAATAAACCATTCTGGAAGCTCTTCCGGGAATGCGGCACTATGATTTTTATTGTTACATTCTGTTGCTAAATGAAGCACATTTGTCGGGTATGCCTTGTCTCTGTCTAACCAGTTTGAAATATTTTTACCAAAACCACTACCAACTTTTGAGTTATCGCGTATTTTGTCAGTTTCAGAAAGATTTTTCAATCTATTTTTGGCCCAGTTTCCCATCGGAACCATTACTTCATCTTGGTACATGTTAAATTTCTTGTCCTTGTTGAATTGAAGAAGCCTTTCCCATGAATCACGAAAACGATTTGGCCATTTTCCAGGGTAAGAATTTTTTTTATGCCAAATAAACTCTTCTGTCCAAAACCAACCCTGTTTACGCATTGCTAAAATTAATTCCATTACGTATGTACTCCTTTCCCCATCAACAACTTTCTCCTTAATGTTAAGTATGAAAGTACCTGTTGGTTTCAATACTCTTAACAACTGTTTAGTAATTGGCAAAAACCACTCAACATACTTGTTAGGGTGAATCCCCCCATAAGTACTTTTTCTCTGGTCGGCATAAGGTGGTGAGGTTACAATTAAGTCAACTGAATTGTCAGGAAGTAATTTTAAATTTTCCTTGCTATCACCCAAATATATGTCTGTAAATATCTCCATTCTTCAATTTCTTTATATCACAAATTTACGAATTTATTGGTTCGGTTTTTTATTCTGTTAA
>CAYLKT010000253.1:0-1520 GCA_964384305.1 uncultured Thermoplasmatales archaeon
GACTAATGCCAATATTTCTAGTTTTTTGACCCAGCTCTTGGAAAATTATTTAAATTGAGCCGTTATTATGAAAGCCGTAGGGTTTACTTAATAAACTCTACTCTTAAGGAGAGTTAGAAAAATGGATGCGTTTACTGAAGATTTGAATTTTGAAACAAATGGAATGATTAAAAGGGTAAATACCGGTCTTCCAAAGCTTGATGAGCTAATATCTGGCGGTCTTCCAGAAGGTAGCGTAACGCTTATTTCTGGAACCCCGGGTTCAGGTAAAACAATCATGTGTTATCATTACATACAAGAAGGTTTGAATAAGGGTGAAAAATGCCTCTATCTCACATCTGATGAACGTGTTAAAGATATAATAAAACAGGCAAGAGAACTTGGTTTTGATTTCAGATCTGCAATTGAAAAAAATCAGTTGGAGTTTATGTATCTAGATTTAGATAAAAATACAATGCACAAAGAGATGAATGATGAAATAAAAACGGGAAATTATAACCGAGTTGTTCTTGATTCTTTGACTCCTGTTTCAGAAATGCCTGTTTGGGTTTCAGGCATTCATGAGATAATTCCTTCGGAGGGTGCTACAGATATAAAAAAATACCCTGCAGGTTCAGTTCCCTCAACTCGTATGCATATAAGAAGAATTATTAGTATCTTAGGCCAAAACAGTTGTACTTCCGTAGTCACAACTGAAGTTCCTGAAGGTTCTAGAACTCTTTCACGTGATACAATTTCAGAATTTCTTGTGGATGGTATTATCTTAATGGATTTAGATCCTACAATGGACCGAAGGAAATTAACCGTCCGTAAAATGCGAGCAACAAAACACACGCTTAAACCACAAGATATTATGATTGCCGGTGGCGGAATAAAGTTCGTATGAGTCGTTGTGCTTAAACCTCTTTTTTTAAGATTTTTAGTTCATAAAGAGTTTGTAGAGGGCACAATATCATTGGTTAGGAAACTCTTTTATGTTGTCAAGTAATTCAGTATAACGAAATAGGAGTTGTGGGATGAAATGACAGATGACCCTATTGCAGGGGTTTTAGATGACCTTTTAAGATTAGATGATGTTCTTGCATGTATGGTTGCACGTCAGAATATGATTAGTGTTATGCCCAGCGATGGTACTGACAGTTTTAAACCCGAAATTAACCAGATATGGGATGTTTTGCATCGTGCTATGGATGATGTATTTGTTGTTATCCGTGAGTATTCTGCAGCAGGTCTTGCTGAAATGGAATTTCGTATGCAGGATTATGAAGCATTGTTTTATGTGTTTCCCGATACCGAGAATGCGCTTGTTGCGATTATCCCTGCACTTGCAAATAAAGGTCTTATCGAGGTTGAAATGGAAAATTCTCGGCGTGAAATACAAAGTATCATGGATGAAGAAGAAAAAACAAAATTAGCTCCAAGTTAAGAATATAAAAATCTTGGTTGTAAAAAATGAGTGAAAATAAGTTGGAAGCTGCTGTTGGTATGTCTCGTAAATGGGATGCACGAGAAGCAGGAAG
>CAYLKT010000254.1:0-1518 GCA_964384305.1 uncultured Thermoplasmatales archaeon
AAATTCCTAAATTCCCAGCACTTTAGGGACTATGATATCAAATCTCTCAAACAATAATCTCTGCTTCTTAGTGATTTCAGGGATAAGCATCTCATCCTTGAACACTTTAGCCTTTAGATTCCTGAGTAAAAGTAGTGCTTCTTCAACGGATGTTTTTTTCTCAAGATGTTTTCTCAGACGCAAAAATACACTTAGTGTTATGAATACTAAAAGCAGATAACCACGCATGCTTTCTTCCTTGTGTGTTCTTAAAGGAAGTAGATTTAAATCATCCTTTGAGAACTTGAAAAGTTGTTCTGCTATTTGTCTGCTATAGTAGAAAGGCACCACGTTGTCTTCTGCCAAATCAATAGAAGAAAGAAGTACCATGATGCCTTTTTTCTTCAACATGAATGCTTTCTCATCATCGCTTTTGTCCATTTCATCTAATTGTAAAATAAGTTTTGTCGTCTCCCTGCCCTTTCTTGCAGGGTCAAGTACAATGTATGAAAAAGCAGGTTTGCCAAATAAGTCCACTCCCTGCTTTTTTATAAATAATGCTCTTTCTCCATATCGTACTGCATACTGTATATCCTCCAAGTCTTCGGCGCTATCGATAAGTCTTTTGTACAGCTTTCTATTTGCAGGCAGCCTTACCATAAACGGCATTTCCATCTCCTGCACCGCTTTTATGTTGTCTTCTGAGTAAAAACCCGCATCAAATATCGAGTACGTATCCTTTATGCCAAACCTTTTCATCTCTTCAATAGTAGGTTTTAAACTGCTGACATCAGGAATGCTTCCAGGGATATACCTGAAAAACAAGGGCATAGAACTTGACTTATCTACCACCAACATGAGATTTATCTGCTTGTCAATATCTTCATCGTGATAACCCCACTGCGAGAATGGCATATGAATCTGATTAGGCATCGCAGTAATATCCAACAGTAATCCATCTGATGAATGGTTTATGAACGAAAGATAGTTTTTGAAAAACAAACGCAGTTTTTCCTCCTGACCGATCTCGACCATCAAGTCACTGATTCTCTGAGAACATACATTAGCTTTGCAGAGATACTTTATCACATTCCCGTTCTGCCAGATCTCTACCAATCTCATTGCTGATGGATGACATAGCTTATATGAAATCAGATTGAAAAGCATGTTTGCATTTTTTCCAAATGAATCTTTCAGTATCTTTATAAAACCCTCTGCCTCCATAAATTTTTGGAGCAAAAATGTATCACCAAAGTCAACTATAAGCTCTTCATTCAGGATTCTTTCCTTCATTGTCTTCTGATAAATTCCCTCCTCTTTGTCAATTACAACACCGAGATATTTTGTTTTATGTCTTGGTTGCTTGATTTTTTTATCCCAGTAACTTGTGAGTTCATAAGCGTACTCCTTATTGCCAAATTTTTTGTACGTGACGAATGTCATAGTTACTAATTAACGACTATGTTTTTAAAAGGTTTTTGGTATATTGTAAGAGGATGAGGTAGAAACCTAGTACCTAAGAATCAGGGAATTTAGGAA
>CAYLKT010000255.1:0-1511 GCA_964384305.1 uncultured Thermoplasmatales archaeon
ATTAAAAAGGAGCTAAAAATGAGAGAAGAACAAAAGTATGAAGCAGAATACAAAAATATAAGGTTCAAAGGCAAGAATCCCAAAAAAGAATTTGACACATGGCTAAAAAAGTTAGCAGTAAAAAAGATAGTCTTTGAAGACCATGGGCAAGACTGTCTTGAATGGTGGATTGATAAAGGCGGAGAAGTCCTGCATAGCTATTTACAGCCTTTTGTATGGAACGGAGAAATAGTAGACAAGCATAACTTAAAAATAGGCAAACAAATAGGTGTTATGGATATTGATAACATGAGAACGGTATTTTATGATTTCGTTGTAAAAGAGATTATTGATTTGAAAGGAGCTAAAAATGATTGATTTTATTTACGACACTTGGAAAGACGCCCTGTCAGATTGTGTATCAGAAGCAATGGCAGACTGCCGGACTGGACCGCATAATCCAGATTCTCCTGAACCAGATGTTATTTTGGAAGATGCTTTTGGAGACGTGGAGAAGCAGACTATCAAGTATCTCAAGGACGTATCAGGACTATATATCTTCTACTTCCGCCCTAAAAAGCTATGGAGAAGCTTCCTGAAACTCTTTAAAAAGAAAGGGGATAAAAAATGAATGCCAAAAAAGAAGCTCCTCAAGAAGCATTGATTAGAAAATTAGGCAATGAGATGGCCACTATTGAAGAAATAGAAAAAGCTAAAAGCAACCTTGCAAAATTATTAAATAATAGATTTAAAAAGAAAAGAGGTGATTAACATGAAAAAATGTAAACATAACTTAGTACAAGAAATGGAATGGATAATACCAAACTTCTGGAGGCAGTTCGTTGGAGAGAAGAAGAGGCAAGTACCTGCCGGAGATGGTTATCTAGTTTGTACCAAATGTGGAGCTAGAGTGCTTGACTGCGGTGAAGGCATGATGTTCTCTAGTGAAGCAGGTGCTCCTTCGACAGTTAAGGGAGTTGAAGAAAGCGTAGTAGATGGAGAACTCTGTACGGAATGTAATAGGAAATTTTCGGAGGACTTACTGCTTCCTATCAATTCTAACGAAGGGGCTAGATTGATTTGTCCTATCTGTGCCTTGAAGATGCAAAATGAACAGCAGGGATTACCAGAAGATACACCGTTTACCGGAGAGCAGTTAGTATACTATGAAAAGGCAATGGAGTACTGTAAGAAAGGAGTGTGATTAATATGACTGATACAATTGCTATGTGGATTGTGATAGGAATCGCTATAGCTTTGGTTTTAATTCTCATAGGTGCTATTCTATGGAACAAACTTCAATGGGAAAGATATAAAAGGCAACGATGGAATCAAATAGAAAAAGAATGTGCTCACATTGAAAAACATGGATTTTAAATATTAAAAAGGAAAGGAGGTGATTAATTATGGGGCTTGTCGAATTTTCAAACGCTACCAAACCTGTCTATATTAACCCAGAGCAAGTGTGTGGTTTGACAACAAATATAGATAAAGATGACCCACGTACAGATATTTATGTAGTTGGAGCTGAT
>CAYLKT010000256.1:0-1501 GCA_964384305.1 uncultured Thermoplasmatales archaeon
CATAGAAAGAAATGAATCATCGGAGGAAGAATGAAAATTCTTTTAATCTATCCTAGATCTGAGTATGGTATTGGTCCAGATGAAAAGAAGAAAGTATGGGCTGCGAGTTATTTGGGATTTCCTTCAATAACTGTTCCTTATATTGCAGCAATTACACCTAAAGAACATTCTGTAGAAATATTAGACGAAAATTATGAAGATATCGATTTTGAAGAAGATGTAGATGTCGTTGGTCTACCATGCCTTACTGAAACTGCTTTGCATGTTTATGAGATCGCTGATGAATTTAGAAGACGAGGGAAAAAGGTTGTCATTGGAGGGTATCATGCTTCAGCTCTGCCTGAAGAGGCAAAAAGACATGCCGATGCAGTTGTGATTGGTGAAGCGGAATTAACCTGGCCTCAAGTTCTAAAAGATTTAAGCAAAGGAAAAGAAAAACCATTTTATCCATCAGATAAAGAATTTGATATGTCTATTGTTCCCTCTGTCCGAAGGGATCTAATTAAACATCAGACATTATTTGGAGCTGTTCAATCGACAAGAGGATGTGTTAATCGTTGTGAGTTTTGTTCAATTATGAGTTTTTACCGCCATGGAGTAAAACATCGGCCGGTTGAAGACGTTGTTGAAGAAATAGAAAGTATGCCAAATGATTTTTTTAGTTTCCATGATCCAAGTCTTACAGTCAATACAAAATATACAAGAAAGTTATTCAAGCTTCTTATTGAAAAAAAGATCAGAAAGGGCTGGACTGCTAGTGGAAATGCAAATGTACTTGCAAAGATTGATGACGAATTTTTAAAACTTGCACGAAAATCAGGATGCTTTCAATGGAATATTGGTTTCGAATCAGTAAGTCAGGCATCTCTTAATGGTGCAAGAAAAACATGCAACAAGGTTGAAGATTTTAAAAAAATTGTAAAAAGAATTCATAAATATGGAATGCTTGTTCAAAGTGGGATTATATTTGGATTTGATCAAGATACTTTAGATGTTTTTGATGTAACACTTGAAAAACTACATGAACTTCAGATCGATATTGTACAAGTGAATATTTTAACGCCATTTCCTGGTACACCATTATTTGATAGGCTCGAGAAAGAAGAGAGAATACTTACAAGAGACTGGTCAAAATACAATCTTACAACTGTAGTGTTTAAACCAAAGAATATGACAGAAAAAGAACTCTTTGAAGGTGCAAGAAAAGTTGCAAAAGAATTCTATTCACTTCCAAACGTAATAATTCGGGTTTCAAAAATTTTTATGACGTCAAAAAGAATATTTGGCATAATATCTGCTAGTAGTAATTTTTCTCATAGAGGATATTATGCTAGGGATTTTTCTTTCTAGTGTGCATCCAATCTTTATAAATAAAAATAATGATTTATAGTTGTCTAGTGTGACTTTTGTTTGTTTGCAATGTATAATCCAAGGATTACCAGTGCGCCACCAAAAATAAACAACCATGTAATTTGTTCGTCAAAGAAGAAGTAACTAATGG